>JBOGEU010000641.1:0-10778 GCA_050741995.1 Acidimicrobiia bacterium
CCTGGTGCGGTTCATGCCGCGCAAGGCGGTGCTCGAGTTGATGCTGACTGGCCGGGTCATCGATCCTCACGAGGCGCAGCGGCTCGGGGCGGTCTCGAGGGTGGTGCCCCGTGCACAGCTCGACGAGGCGGTGACCGAGACGGTCGATGCGCTGATGTCGAATAGCCCTGCAATCACGCTGATCGGGCGTGACTCGTTCTACGGCGTGGCCGACTTGGACTTCGATGCCGCTCTCGACCGGTTACAGACCGGTCTCACCGCGACCGCGATGACCGCGGATGCGGCCGAGGGCGTCGCCGCCTTCCTCGAGAAGCGTGAGCCGAGATGGCGATGACGGTGCCGCCGCAGGCCGGGGACCCGCGGTCCGAATCGGCCGGCACTCGGCGCAGGAAGGTCCAGATTCTCGGTTGGGCCCTCATCTGGAGTGGTCTCTTCATCTTCGGCTATCTCGGGTGGCAGCTCATCGGGACCGACGTGATCAATGCCCGGGTTCAGGCGACGGCACAGGTCACGTTGGGGGAGACACTGGAGACGGCCCGGCAGGAGCCGCCTGTGGTCGAAGAGGTGGAAGACGACGCCGGAGACAGTGTCGAGTTCTTCCACGAAGACGCTCCGGTCGCAGACACCGAGATGGCGATGATGACGATTCCCACGATCGGATTGGAGGCCGTCGTGTTCGAAGGCGTCGAATCCGGCACCCTGGCCAAGGGGCCCGGGCACCTCCCGGGGACACCAGTGCCCGGTCAGCCGGGGAACTCGGTGATCTCGGGGCACCGCACGACGCACGGCCGTCCCTTCTACGACCTCGACCGACTGAAGCCTGGGGATCGGATCGAGCTCGAGACCGCAGTCGGGCGCCACGTCTACGAGGTGCGTGAGTCGTTCGTGGTCGAGCCGACCGACGTGTGGGTGACAGACGACATAGTGGGAGGGTGGTTGACGTTGACCACCTGCAACCCGAAGTTCTCGGCCCGGGAAAGGCTCATCGTCACCGCCGAGCTGGTCGAGGGGCCGAATCTGGCCTACGTGAAAGTGCTCGAAGAGCGAATGGACAAGCTCGCCTAATCGACCTTCTCGGCGATCGTGGCCTCGGTCAGGACCCCGTTGAAGACTTCTGTGACCGTGCCGTCGCCGTCGATGAAGTAGGTGACGGGCAGACCGAGATTGGGGTAGGCGTTGGCGAAGTCCTCATCGCCGAAAGCAAGTGGGTAGCTGGGATCCAGCTCGACGGCCAGGGCACGCGAGTCGGCGAGGACGTCCTCGACTGCCACCCCGATCACGGCGACGTCAGGGTTGGCGGCGGCGAAGGCGGATAGATCCGGGATCTCCTTCCGGCATGGTGGGCACCAAGAGGCCCATAGGTTGAGGATCAGCGGGCGCCCGTCATTCGTGAGATGATCGGCAAGGCTGAAAGACCCCCCGTCGAGGAGCTCGACGGTGAAATCGGGGGCGGCGTCGCCTTCCGTCGCCGTCACGGTGTCACCGCCAAGGGCCCAGGTCAGGGCGAACCCGACGACGAGCACCCCGACGAATACCCCGCTGAGCAGGAACCGCCGCGTCGGGAGCGGATCGACCGGATCGTCAGGCAGAGGCCATCGTCCTCAACACGTAATGAAGGATGCCACCGTTGCGCAGGTAGTCGACCTCGATCGGGGTGTCGACCCTGGCGATGGCCGTGAACTCCTTCACCGAGCCATCCGATCCTGTGGCCCTGACCGCCACGGGTTGTCTCGGCTGGAGGTTGTCGTCGATCACGATGTCGTATACCTCGGTGCCGTCGAGACCGAGCGAGGCCGCATCTTCTCCCCCCTCGAATGTCAGCGGGAGCACGCCCATCATCACCAGATTGGAACGATGGATCCTCTCGAACGACTTGGTGATGACCGCCTTGATCCCGAGCAGGAACGCACCTTTGGCTGCCCAGTCCCGGGACGATCCCATTCCGTAGTCCCGGCCGGCGAGGACCACGAGAGGGATTCCCTCGCTCTGGTAATGCATTGCCGCGTCGTAGATCGACTTCACCTCGCCGTCGAGCAGATCGGTGGTCCACCCCCCTTCGGTGGCCGGAGCGAGTTGGTTGCGCACCCTGATGTTCGCAAACGTGCCCCGGGTCATCACCCGGTCGTTGCCGCGTCGCGAGCCGTACGAGTTGAACATCGCCGGCTGGACCCCCTTCGACACCAGATACTGGCCCGCCGGGCTGGACGGAGAGATCGATCCTGCGGGGCTGATGTGATCGGTGGTGACCGAGTCTCCGAGCACGGCGAGGGCCCTGGCCCCGATAACCGGTGAGATCGGTGTCACCTCGGGTGTCAGCCCCTCGAAGAACGGCGGCTCCTGGATGTAGGTGGATTCCTCGTTCCAGTGGTACAGATCCGACTCCGGAGTGGTGATGGCGCGCCATTCGTCCGAGCCGGTGAAGACATCGGAGTATTTGTCGACGAACTGGCCCCGACTGACATGCTTGGCGACGATCTGGGCAACTTCGTCCTGTGTCGGCCAGATGTCGCGCAGGTACACGTCCACGCCCTGCCGATCCTTTCCCAGCGGCTCGTTGATCGGGTCCCAATCCACGGTCCCGGCGATGGCGTAGGCCACCACCAGAGGTGGGGACGCCAGGTAGTTGGCGCGGACATCGGGGGAGATCCGGCCTTCGAAGTTCCTGTTGCCGGAGAGCACCGACACGGCGACCAGCCCGTTCTCGTTCACAGCTTTCGATATCGGCTCTGGCAAGGGCCCCGAGTTGCCGATGCATGTCGTGCAGCCGTAACCGACGATATAGAAGCCAAGTGCCTCGAGGTCGGTCAGCAATCCCGAGCTGGTCAGATACTCGGTGACCACCTTGGAGCCGGGAGCCAATGACGACTTGACCCATGGCCGGCGCTGGAGGCCCAGTTCCTTGGCCTTTCGAGCCACGAGGCCGGCGCCGACCATCACGTCGGGGTTGGAGGTGTTGGTGCACGACGTGATGGCGGCGATGACCACGTCACCATCGGTCAGCTGGAACCTCTCACCTTCGTACTCGACCACGACTCCGGTTCTCGACTTGAGCGTCCCGGCCTGGACCGGTGCCCCGCCCTCGTCTTCCCAACTGACGACGGTCGAGGTCCTGGCACCACCGTTCTTGCCGAAGATGGTGGTGAGGTCGGCTCTCCATTGGCTATCCATCGCCGAGAGTGCGATCCGGTCCTGGGGTCGCCGCGGGCCGGCCAGGGATGGCTCCACGGTCGACATGTCCAGCTCGAGAGTGGACGAGTAGCTGATCAGGCGGTCGTCGTCTCGCCACAGGCCCTGGGTCTTGTAGTACTGCTCGACGGTGTCTATGAGCTTGTCCTCGCGCCCGGTGAGACGCATGTATGTCAGTGTCTGCTCGTCGACCGGGAAGAACCCGATCGTCGCCCCGTACTCGGGCGACATGTTGGCGATCGTGGCCCGATTGGCCACGGGCATGTCGGCGAGGCCGGGCCCGTGGAACTCGACGAACTTGTCGACGACACCACGCTCCCGCAGCATCTCGGTGACCCGGAGCACCAGGTCGGTGGCGGTTGACCCCTCCGCGAGTCTGCCGGTCAGCCTGAAGCCGACCACCTCGGGGAGAAGCATGTGGATCGGCTGGCCCACCATCGCCGCCTCGGCCTCGATGCCGCCGACCCCCCAACCGACCACGCCGAGGCCGTTGATCATGGTGGTGTGGCTGTCGGTCCCGACCAGGCTGTCCGGGTACAGCCAATGGCCGTCGTCCCATGTCACCTTGGCCAGATACTCGAGGTTGACCTGGTGCACGATTCCTGTGGCCGGGGGAACCACCCGGAAGTTGGCGAACCCGGATTGTCCCCACTTCAGGAACTCGTAGCGCTCCTGGTTCCGCTCGAATTCCTTTCTCGAGTTGATGACGAGGGCATCGGGCCTGTTGAACGAATCGACCTGCACCGAGTGGTCCACGACGAGGTCGACCGGGATCAGTGGGTTGACCTTCTGCGCAGCGGCCTCGTCACCGGCCATGCGGACGATTGCCGAGCGCATCGCGGCAAGATCGACCACGGTGGGGACACCCGTGAAGTCCTGGAGCACCACCCGGCCAGGGATGAAGGGGACCTCCTGCTCTCCGACATGGGCGGCGTCGTAGGCGGCGATGCGCCTCACGTCGCCCTCGGTGATCGAGGCCCCGTCGAGGTTGCGGAGCGCTGATTCGAGGAGAACCTTTATCGAATATGGGAGACGATCGACACCCTCGATGGCGTCGAGACGCACGATCTCCCTGCTCCCGAGCGGGGTGTCGAGTGTGGCCCGGGACCCAAACGGATCATTGGACATGGGGACCTTTCAATGTTGAATATGGGTCCCAGGGTACTTGGCCCCGGTAGCTGCCATCCCAGACGTGATGCGAAAGAACGGCGGCCGTATCACGCAAAACGTAGAAGGTGGAACGTTTAGCCGATGCTCACCGGCACGTTGGTCACGCATTCCTCGTCGAGGACCTTGTGCGGGATGATCACCGGATTGCAGTCGTAGGAGAGGGCCCCGAACATCCCGGCAACGATTCCGCGGTCGAGGGAGCAGATCACCTCGGGATGACTGGTCGCCGCCTCGCCGAACGGGCAGTGAGAGGTCAGGAGCCGCTGCCCCTTGACGTCGGGGTCGACCGAATATCCGAGACCGGTCATGGCAGTGGCCACGGCTTGCACCGCTCCGTCGTATCCCGGCTCATCCGGGACCCCGATCTCGGCGGCGAGCTCCTGCCCGTAGGCACGGCCCACCGATTCGGCGACTTGGGCGACGTTGTCCGGCGCCACTTCGTCGAGCACCCTGATCAGCATCTCGACGAGCATCTCGAAACGTCGCGGGGCGAAATGGACGGATACCTCTTTCGTGGTGGTCTCGAAGCTCTTGGCCGGACGTCCGGCGCCGGGCCCACCCTTCCCCGACGGTCTCAGATGGCTGATCTTCAGGTAGCCGTCATCGGCCAGACGGTCGAGGTGATGACGGGCGACGTTGGGATGGATCCCAAAGAGCTCGGCGACATTGGATGTGGTCAATGGCTCGGCCGACTCACGGACCGCGATGTAGATGGCCCGCCGGGTGGGGTCGCCCAGCGAGGACGTGAGATCGGAGATCCTTGATTCGAGGGTCTTGGTGTCCATGGAGGGGTACCGACAGGTCAAAACTATAGTTCGCGAAGCCTTCTAACCACTGTGGCCGTAGGGGAAATCGATGTCTGCCAACACCGAGGTATACGAAGCGGTCGCGTCCGTGGAGTCTCCGCTCCTGGTCGGCAGGACCCTCGGAAGCCTCGGGTTGGTCAAGTCCGCCGAGAAGAAGCTCTCGGGGAAGATCAAGGTCGACCTCTTGCTGCCCACGTCCAACCCACCTGACGCCCTCAACCATCGTCTGCAGCAGGCGTTGGAGCCCTTCGGTCGGGGGGCCGACGTGACCGTCGAAGTGATGAGCGAGGTGGCCGCCACCGACTGGATGGCTCGACTGAAGGCCGACGCCGGCCCCGGGCTCGGTGAGCCCGGCTCGTCTGCCCGGGTGGTTGCGGTCTCCTCGGGGAAAGGAGGGGTGGGCAAGTCCTCGGTCAGCTCCAACCTCGCCGTGTCCCTGCGGCGGGCGGGGAAGAGAGTCGGCATCGTCGACGGTGACATCTGGGGCTTCTCGATACCACGGATGCTGGGCATCACCGAGCCCCCCACGTTGATCGGCCAGGCGATCGTCCCCCCTACCGCACATGGGGTGAAGGTGATGTCGATGGATTATTTCGTTGGCGACGACAAGGCGGTGATCTGGAGGGGGCCGATGCTCCATCGCGCCATCGAGCAGTTCCTCAAGGACGTGTTCTGGGACGACCTCGATTTCCTGATCGTCGACATGCCACCCGGCACCGGGGACATTGCCATCTCGATGTCGCAGTTCCTGCCCCGGGCCCAGGTGCTCCTGGTCACGACTCCCCAGCCGACGGCGCAGAGGGTGGCGCGTCGAGCGGCTCTGATGGCTGCCGAAGTCGATCAGCAGGTGATCGGGGTGGTAGAGAACATGACATGGTTCACCGGCGACGACGGCAAGCGCTACGAGTTGTTCGGGAGGGGCGGGGGGCAGGCTTTGGCGGATGAGCTCGGCGTCGATCTGATGGGGCGTATCCCACTGTTGCCGGCCATGGGCCGCGGCGCCGATGAAGGACACCCGGTAGTGGTCGCTGCTCCGGGATCCGAGGCAGCGGAGGCTTTCGAAGCCCTGGCCGATGCCGTCATCTCGAAGCGACCGCGGATTCGGACCAACCCCGCACTCGTGATCAATTGAGCTCCCGTCGACCGGTCTCGCGGAAGCTCGGGGCCGCATCGGGCATTTCTGCCTGGCTGTTCGGCCTCGCCTCCACCGTGCTCCTCGTCGGGCTCTGGGGGCGAGCCGTCGTGGTCGACACCGACGGGCTGGCCGAATCCCTGACGCCACTGGCCGGCAGCGACATGGTGGCCGACCGATTGTCGACCTGGCTCGAGGCCGAGCTGGTCGAAAGTGGTGTCGACGGGCCGACGGCGTCCGCTGCCGCCGACGAAGTGCTGGTGCATCCGGCGGTGGGGCCCCTGCTCGAGGATCTGGTCGCCGAGGGCGTCGAGGCGGCCGCCTCAGCCGACCCTTCCGGGTCTTCGGTCGACGTCGGCGCCATCCTGCGACCGTCGTCAGGGGAGATGACAGCCGGGCTCAATGCTGCCGGGGTGCCGGTGACCCAATCTCAGGTCGAAGCCGCCCTGGCGGACCTCGATCCGCTCGTCATCCGCGACCCTTCCCGACGGCCACTCGTCGGCCCTTCATCACCACTGGCCTCGACCCTGGGGACCGGGGCCATGCTCGGACTGGTCCTCATGATCATCTCGGGGTGGGCATACGTCCTGTCGTCGACCGATCGGGTGAGGGCCCTGAGGAGCCTGCTCAACCGTTTCGCCCTTGGCGCTCTGTCGTTCGCAGTGCTGCTCAAGATCGGATCGTGGATCGCGGATCCAGAAGGGGGCCGGGCACCGGTCGGGGAGAGTCTCGCCTTGCTCGCCAACTCGAAGTGGATGGTTCCGTTGGCCCTGGGCATGGGATCGCTCGCCGCGGCGGGTGTCGCCTGGTTCTTCAGAAAACGGAAGAGACCGGTGGCAGTGTCCCGGTCAGCGCCCGAGCGATCCATACGCCAAGAAGCATGACGGCGACGGCGATCAGGATCAGGTTCAGCGCTCGAGTCGGGATCGCGGCCACCCGACCGGCCCGGCGCAACAGATACCAGACCCAACCCCCGACCGAGAGGGCCGCGATCAGCGGCACCAATGGGTGATATCTGAGGGCGACCGTCAGGTCACCTCGAACCAGATAGGACGCCGCCCTGGTCATCCCGCAACCGGGACAGGCCATCCCGGTACAGAGAGCGAAGGGGCACAAGGTCGGTCCGTTGTCGTCGGGTGCGAAAAGCGCCAGGACACCTATGACTGCAACCGGGGCGGCGAGGATCAGGCGGTCTCGCCAGGTTGCTGTCACGGGAAGATCTCCTCGGTGAACGGCACCACGAGGGCGCCGGCGATCGCCAGGATGCCGATGACGATTCCGATCCCGAGCAGCACAGTGCCGACGATTCCAAGGATTCGGGACGCGTTGGCCACGCCCTCGTTGCTGGGGTTGCGTCGTCCGGCTTTGATGCCCTCCAACTCGTTGTTGGCCATGATCCAAGCCGGGATCGCCAGGATCCCACAGCAGACGATTCCGAGGATGCCGAGGACCAGAGCGGTGGTTGCCTGGCTGGCTTCTGGGTAGGCAGGGGTCTCAGGAAAGCTCATGGGCAGAGCCTATCTACCGATGCGGTCCAGTGCCCGATAGAGGACGGATGCCGGGGTGAGGAACCACGGATTGCCCCGGTAGTAGAACCGGGTCGAATCGGCCACCTTGGTGAAGACGCTCGGTCGCTCCTCGCCGAGGAGCATCCCGCCCAGCTCATGGCCCATCAACGTCGACAGCCCGACACCGTGTCCGGCATATCCCAGCGCGTACCAGACGCCTTCGATCTGGCCCATGTGGGGGACGAGATCGAAGGGGACCCCGAGCTTGCCTCCCCACACATGAGTGATCGGCACCCCTTCCAGGTCGGGGAAGAAGCCGAGAAGCTGACGATGGAGATCTGCCGCCGACTGCTCGAGGTCGAGACCGGTGTGCAGATTTCTCCGCCCGCCGATCAGGATCCGATCGTCGGGGGTCCTTCGCATGTAGTTGAGGAGCCGCTTCTTTGTGTACGTCATCGAGCCCTGGGGGAAGATCGCGGCGGCCCGATCGCCCAGAGGCTCGGTGACGATGATGTACGAGCCGACCGGCACCACCCGGCGCGCCAGCTCGGGGGAGGGCCGGGCGGTGGTGTACCCGTTGGTGGCGAGCACCACGTCACCGGCCCGAACCGGTCCCTTGGAGGTGTCGACCCGAAACCCGGCGCCGGCCCGCTCGACGGCGGTGGCCTTGCAGTTGGCGACGAGTGCCGCCCCCGCCGCGGCTGTCCTCTCGGCGAGCCCGAAGACGAATCGGGCAGGGTGGATGCCGATGCCTTCCGGCTCGAAAAGAGCTGTGGTGAAATGATCGCCTCCCACGATCTCGCCGATGCGCTCGGGGCCGATCACCTCCCAATCGACACCCACATTCTCCCGGTACCAGGCCACGCTCCTCTCGAACTTCGATTTGGCGGCTTCGCCCTTCCCCAGCGCGGCCATGCCGCCTCTCACCATCCTGGCGTCGATCGACTCGGATGCGGCGAGGTCGGAGACGATGTCCACAGAGCGCACCGTGGCTGCCCACATCTCACGCCCCAGCTCGGGGCCGTACTCGGCGAAGATGAACTGGATCCCGGCCTTGATGTCGGGGGACACCATGCCTCCGTTCATGCACGAGGCACCGGATGCGATCTCCGCCTCGTCGACGACGACGACGCTTCGCCCGCCACGAGCCAGCCGCAGGGCCACGGCAAGACCGGTCAACCCCGAACCCACGATGAGCACATCGGCATCCGCGGGAAGACCCGACGTGATGTTCTGGGGTCGAGGGTGCTCCTCGACCCAGAAGGGAGTCTGCTTCACAGAGTTTCGAGACCGGCCCGGAACAGGCTCCCCAACTCCGACACCTGGTCCGGCGTCATGATGAATGGCGGGGACACCTGCAGCGCCCCACCACCCATGGCACGGGTGAGGACACCCGCCTCGCGGCAGGCCACCGCTGCCCGCGCAGGCAAGGTCTCATCGTCGCCAACTGCCAGCTGGACCGCAGCCAGGGCACCGACTCCTCGCCGCACATGATCGACCACCGGCAGATCCTCGAGCGGCGCCAGGGCGTCGTACAACTCGCCCTCCAACTCGGCGGCACGGGCGATCAAGCCGTCGCGCTCCAGGATGTCCATCACGACCAGGCCGGCCACACATGCAGTGGTATGCCCCGAGTAGGTGTAGCCATGACGGAACATCAGCCCCGGCTCGTCGAAGAACGGCGCCGCGATCGCAGGTGAGGCGATCACCCCACCCAAAGGGGCGTAACCACATGTCACCCCCTTGGCAAAGGTGATGATGTCAGGCTGGAGACCGAAACGGTTGGCGGCAAACCAGTCTCCGGCCCGGCCAAACCCGGTGATGACCTCGTCGGAGACGTAGAGCCCGCCTGCCTTCTTGATGGACGCCTGAACCGAGGCCAGGTAATCAGGGCTGACCGGTCTGATACCGCCGGCCCCGATCACCGGCTCGACGAAGATGCCGGCGACGCGCTCGGCCCCGGCGTGGTCGATGGCCTTCTCCACGGCCTCGGCATCATCGAAAGGCACGATGACGATGTCGGCGACCAGCTCCCCGCTGTAGCCCATCCGGTTGGGCTCCATGCCTCCCAATGACGTCCCGTACGGGTGCATCCCGTGATAGGCCCATTCCCGGGAGATGAAGACCGTGCGCTCCGGTTGGCCGATGGCATTGAAATAGCGTCTGGCCAACTTGGCCGCGGTGTCCACGGCGTCGGAGCCACCGGAACCGAAGAAGACCTTCGAGCCGGGGTCCGGCGAGACGGCCGCGATCCGGTCGGCGAGGTCGATCGGCGGACGGGTCCCGTAGTCGATGAACGTGTGGAAAGCGGCGAGCTTTCGCAACTGGGCATCCATCGCCTCGATGATCTCCTCGCGCCCATAACCAACGTTCATGTACCAGAGCGAGGCGGCGGCATCGAGGTACTGCCTCCCGGACTCGTCGTAGACATAGATCCCCTCGCCCCGGTCGATGATGAACGGGTGGTGCTGGACCTTGCTCATTTCCGCGAATGGGTGCCAGAGAGCAGACATCCAAGGCAGGCTAGCCAGGAGCGATGATGCCCACGTTCCGGTTGTGATCCGCACCGAGATCCGTTGTGGGAACCCCCGGGCCCGGATCTGTACTCTGCCCCGTCCGATGGCAGCGGATCTCCTCTTTGTGAACGGGCCGATCTTCACCGCCGACGCTGCCCGATCATTCGCCCGTGCCCTGGCTGTCACCGGCGATCGCATCAGCGCCATCGGCGCCGAGTCGGACGTCGCCGACAGCGCAGGGCCCAAGACACGAGTGATCGACCTCGCCGGCCGTCTGCTGACACCCGGGTTTCAAGACGCCCATTGCCATCCCGGCAGCAGCGGTCTCGATCTACTGCGGTGCTCATTCGCCGGTTGTTCGAATGCCGAGGAGGCCGTCGCCTACGTCGCCCGCTACGCGGCAGAGAACCCGGGCCTGCCGTGGATCCTCGGCAGCGGATGGCAGCAGACGTGGTTTCCC
>JBOGEU010000642.1:0-1244 GCA_050741995.1 Acidimicrobiia bacterium
CTGATAAGGATGAGGTCCGTGGTTCAAGTCCACGTGGGCCCACAAGTCACCAACCTGGGCCGATCTAAGTGTTCGCTCCTGGGTGACTGGCCGTGGCATCTACTAGTTGACTCGAACGTGTGTTCGAGTAGGGTCGATTCGATGAGCGAACTCCGCTGGACCGCGCCGACCCACGGTGGCCTCTTCGAATTGAGCCGGCGGGTTCCCGGGCGCGGTGAGTACCGGGGGCTCACCTTCCATGAGATCGAGGCCAGGTCGATCCTGAATCGGGTGCCCGGCACCTATCTCCCCTTCGACTGGACCATCAACCCCTATCGCGGGTGCAGCCACGCCTGTGTGTACTGCTTCGCCCGTCCCACCCACGAATACCTGGGTCTCGACATCGGGAAGGACTTCGACAGCCAGATCGTGGTCAAGGTGAACGCAGTCGAACTGACCCGAGCCGAGACCGCCCCCGGGCGTTGGGCGGGCGAGTCGATCGCCATGGGAACCAATACCGACCCCTACCAGCCGGCCGAGGGCAAGTACCGCCTGACCCGGGGCATCCTCGAGGTGCTCACCGAGCGGCGGAACCCATTCAGCCTGCTCACCAAATCCACACTCGCCCTGCGTGACATCGACCTATTCGCGGAAGCGGCCCGCAACAGCCAGGTGACGGTCAGCTTCTCGATCGGCACCCTCGATCCCGACGTGTGGCGGCAGACCGAGCCCGGCACCCCTCATCCGCAGCGCCGGGTGGAGGCCATCGCCCGTCTCACCGAGGCCGGGATCCCGACCGGGGTGCTCATCGCCCCGATCATCCCGGGTTTGTCCGACAGTCCCGAGCAGGTGGCGGCGGTCGAGGCGGCGTGCCGTCAGGCGGGCGTAGGGTCGATCTCCACGATCCGGCTCCACCTCCGTCCCGGAGTGAAAGAACACTTCATGGGCTGGTTGGCCGACACCCACCCTGAGTTGAGCTCGACCTACGAGAAGCTGTATCGGGATCGGGCCTATCTGCCCCGACACCCCGGAGCTCGCCGCCGCGCGCCCGAGCCCAAGCCAAAGGAGACCGTTCAACCGGTATTGCCCTTTGGGTGATTGCCGCCCGTGTCTCAGCGCTTCACGACGCCGACTCCAACAACGACTGCGGCATCGTGGCTTCGGGGCGCCCCAGACGGCGGGCCGCGATGTGACACGCCGCCTCGTGGTTCGGTGCCAGCTCGGCGAGTGTGGGGGGAATCTGCCGACATATCTCCTCGGCCAGA
>JBOGEU010000643.1:0-3607 GCA_050741995.1 Acidimicrobiia bacterium
CCGCTACATGGCGGGGTTCTTCTCCAAGGGCTCGCCGGAGCGGAGATCGGCGATGGCAGCCGGGATGCTCCCGATGCCGGGAGTCAGAGCTCTCCGCCTCGTCGCCTTGCCCCTGACCGATATCGACATCGACGTGTTCGATCTAGGCTGCTGGGACATCGCGACCAGCGATTTGGAGTTGTTGTGAGAAGCGAATCGTTGTTCTGGGCGGTGGTCGCCGCCGTCGGCGCCGGCTTCGGCCTCCTCGTCGCTTTCGGCGCCTCGGGAGCCGCCATCGCGCTCGTCATCGGGATCGGTGCCCTCTTGTACTGGGCGCTGGGACGTTCGATGCGGCGCGAGGTGGACGCCAATTGGCTGGCCGGCTGGGTCCTCGCCGGCTTCGTGGCCAAGATCGCCGGCACCTTCGCCCGCCACTACATGGTCCTCTACCTGTACGGGGCCGGTGACTCCCTCCGTTACTACTCGACCGCGGTGGAGCTGGCCGAAGTCTGGAGGAGTGGCAACATCCCGACCCTGACCGGGGACGGGTCGCTCGGCACTCAAGTGGTCGAGGCCGCCACCGGCGGGCTGTTCGCCATCGCCACTCCGTCGTTCTTCGGCGGTTTCGTCATCTTCGCCATGCTCTCCTATCTGGGCCAGCTCGGGCTCTATGCCGCATTCCGCCGTTGGGCCAAGCCACATCAGCTGAAGCCTTACGCCTTCCTGGTCCTCTTCCTGCCCACCTATGCCTTCTGGCCGTCGAGCATCGGGAAGGACGCACTTGTCGTCCTCTGTCTCGGCCTCAGCGCCTATTGCATCTCCCGGCTGTTGGAGAGCTTCGAGCTGAGATGGGTCATCCCCCTCGGATTGTCCCTGGTCGGGCTCGGCTTCGTCCGTATCCATATCGCGGCCCTGGTGGCGCTGGCACTGGTCGGCACCGTCATCGTCTCCAAGCTTCGAATGGGTGCCGGCTTCCTCACACGTGGCCGCAAGTTCATCACCTTTGCCGGCGCGGCCGCCGCAGTGTTGCTCGCCGTCACCCTGATACCGGACATCGTCGGGCTCGAGCTGAACGACGCCGAGGACATCGTCCCCTTCACCGACGAGATCGCCCGGCGCACCTCGGAGGACGGGACGATCGCTCCCGGCGACCCGGTGCGCTCCGTCATCGACGTGCCCGGGGCGATCGCCCTGGTCCTGTTCAGGCCCTACGTGTTCGAGGCGACCGAGCTCCAGCACCTCTTTGCGGCGGCAGAGACCACGCTGATCCTCCTCATCTCGGTGTGGAAGCTCCCGGGGATGATCCGCAAGTGGCGGGAATGGCGGCGAAACGCCTATCTGGTCTTCTGCACGCTGTACACGGTGGCGTTCGCAATTGCGTTCTCGGTGGTGAGGAACCTTGGCATCATCGCCCGCCAACGAGGCCAGGTCCTGGCCTTCTTCCTGGCGGTGGTGATCGGCTTGGGTTGGAACGAGAGCAATCGCGTGAGGAAGGCGCGCTTGGAGGCGACGGCTTCGGCGCCTGAGCTCGAGCTGGTCGGCGCCGACATCCATCGGTGAAACGGGCATTCGACATCGTCGTCTCGGCGGCGGCCCTGTTGATCCTGTCACCGGTGTTGGCCGTCGTCGCCGCTCTCGTCCGCTGGAAGCTGGGGAGCCCGGTCTTCTTCAAACAGCAACGGCCCGGGCTCCACGGGGCGCCCTTCACCCTGGTCAAGTTCCGCACCATGGACGACACGCCGGTGGAACCGACCGACGGGTCCACCGACCAGCAGCGCTTGAGCCCGTTCGGGGCAAGGCTGCGCAGCACCAGCCTCGACGAGATGCCTGAGCTCTGGAACGTCCTGAGAGGTGAGATGAGCCTGGTCGGTCCCCGCCCCTTGCTCATGCACTACCTGCCGCTGTACTCCGAGCGCCAGGCGCGGCGACACGAGGTGAGGCCGGGTATCACCGGTTGGGCCCAGATCAACGGCAGGAACACCACGCCCTGGCCGGAGCGACTCGAGATGGATGTCTGGTACGTCGAGAACCGCACCTTCTGGCTCGACCTCGAGATCCTCGCCCTCACCGTCCCCCGTGCCCTGAGCCGCAGCGGCGTGACCCAGGAGGGCCAGGCAACGGTCGATTACTTCACGGGATCCGGCTCATGACCCGGATCGCCTTCGCCGGGGCCCGCATCGTCGCAGTCCGCTGCCTCGAGCTGCTGCTCGAGAAGGGAGTGCGCCCCGAGCTGCTGATGGTCCCGGCCGAGGTCTCGGAGCCTGAGGCCCGGCTCCAGGAGCTCTCCGGCCTCGGGCGGGACCGGATACTGGCCGGGCGGGAGTTCCGGGAGCCGGAAGGCATCGAGCTGCTCCGTTCCCTGGAGCTCGACTACGTCATCGGCGTCCACTTCCCCTACATCATCCCCGAGAGCGTCCTCGAGATACCGAAGATCGGGGTGCTCAACCTGCACCCGGCACTCCTCCCTTACAACCGGGGATGGCACACGCCGAGTTGGGCGATCCTCGACCAAACTCCGATCGGGGCCACGCTTCACTTCATGGACCGCGGGGTGGACACCGGTGACATCGTGGCCCAGGCGGAGATCGAGGTCAGGCCGGAGGACACGGCACACAGCCTCTATCGGCGGTTGCTCGCTCTCGAGATCGACCTCTTCGAGGAGTCATGGCCGCTTCTCGCTTCCGGGAGCCCTCCGCGGCGCAAGCAGTCTCCCGATGAGGGCACGGGTCACAATCGCGCCGACCTCACGTCTGACTCCGTGCAGCGTCTCGATCTGGAGAGCTCAGAGCCGGTCGGGGCCACGCTGAGGACTCTGCGCGCCCTGACCACCAGCGATCTGGGTGAGGCCGCCTACTTCGAGGCGGGAGGGCAGCGATACCGGGTTCAGATCACGATCACACCCGAAGCCGAGGACGAGGGCGAGGGCTGAGTCAGCGCCCGCCCCAGCGCTCGACCAGCGCCGGGTAGCTGCTCTTCCGGGCCGCAACCTCGGCATAAGCCCCCATCACTCGCCGCACGATCTCTCTCTCGTCGAAATGGGCATGTGCCCGCTCGACCGAGGCCGATGACATCTGCGATCTCAAGACACCATCCGATCCGATCTGGGTGATGGCCAGGGTCAATGCCTCGACGTCGCGGACCGGGAACAGGACCCCGTTGACACCATCTTCGACCACCTGACGGCAGCCACGGATGTCGGTGGCGATGACCGGAAGGCCGGAGGCCGCCGCCTCCATCGCCGCCCTGGGGAACCCCTCCCGATGGCTGGGGAGCACGAAGAGGTCCAGACCCTGATAGACCCGCTCCACATCCTTGCGCATCCCCAGGAAGCGCACACCGTCGGCTTCGGCACGAGCGAGAAGCTCCTCGGACACGGCGTCCGACTTCTCGTGGTCTTTGGGCCCGACGATGAAGACGACATAGCGGTCGTCGAGTTGCCCCGCAGACTGGATCAGCTCCGGCACCCCCTTCTCCTCGACGAGACGGGCCACCAGCCCCACGGCGATTTGCCCATCGCGCAATCCGAGCTCGTGTCGCACCACCCGTCGCACCTCCGGATCTGGGGCGAAGCGCGCCAGATCGACGCCATTGCCGAGGAGGCGGAGCTTGGATCGAGGCATGATCCGCT
>JBOGEU010000644.1:0-7317 GCA_050741995.1 Acidimicrobiia bacterium
CGGTGGGGACCGCGGGCTGGCCTATGGAGGCGCCCAGAGACCGGTGCCAGGCTGGGCACAACACAGGATGCCGATCCCCGGCCTCTACCAGACCGGGGGGACCACCCATCCCGGTGGCTCCATCACCGGGGGCCCGGGTCGGAATGCAGCCATCGTGATCCTCGACGACCTCGGGATGAAGCTGGACGAGTTGGTGGCCGGGGCCGCCGACTGATTCACTCCAAGGGCTTCTCAGCGATTCGATCGAGGATTCGGGTCAGGTTGCCCCCGAGTATGAGCCCGCGATCGTCGTCTGATAGACCGGGAATCGACATGACGGTGTCCACAGGTGCCGGATCGCCCATCTCGAACGGATAGTCGCTGCCCAACAGCACATGCTCGGCACCCGCCCACTCCACCAGATAAGCCAGGGCCTGTGGAGAGTGGAGGACGGTGTCGTAATAGAGCCGTCGGGCCATCTCGGTGGGGGAAGTGGCGATGTTCCGGGCCGTCCGCCGGGGAACGGCGTCGAAGCCGCGCTGCATGCGCCCGACCTGATACGGGATGAACCCCCCGCCGTGCACGACGCAGATCACCAGATCGGGGAAGCGCTCGATGACCCCGCTGAACAACAGATGGGCGACGGCGATGGTGCTCTCGGTGGGACGACCGACCATGTTGTCCAAGAAGTTCCGTGACAGGTCGACCCCGGGCAGCGGGTTGCATGGATGGAGCAGGACGAGACAGCCGAGTGCCTCCGCGGCCTCCCAGAACGGATCGAGGCCCGCCTGATCGAGGTCGACGCCATCGATGGTGGTCGCGATCTCGACCCCGACCAGCCCCAACTCCGTGACGGCATGGCCGAGCTCGACGGCGGCATCCCCCGGGCTCTGCAGGGGAACCGTCCCCAGGCCGAGCAGACGATCTGGGTGACGGGACACCTCCTCCGCAAGGATTTGATTGAACCGGCGCGAGTATGAGGCGCCCATCTCCGGTGCGAGCGCATAGGCGGTCAGGTCGACCCAGCTCGAGACGAGTTGGGTCTGGACCCCGGCGGCGTCCATGGCCGCCAGCCGGGACTCTGTGTCGCTCAGGATCGAGCGAAATGGGGCCAGCCGGGACTTTCCGGCGATCACGGCCGACTCTCCCTGGTCATCGGTCATGATCTCGATTCCGAACCGTGGGCCGTCGGCCCGCAACAGCTCGATCAGCTCGGCCGGGATGCAATGGGCGTGCACGTCGTATGTGGTCATGTCGGAATCATCATGCCCGGTCACCATGCCGCCCGTGTCATACGACGGGCCAGATCCGGCTCCGGCGCCAGGATGTAGACCCCGCCGTTGATCCGGTCGGTGGCGTAGATGGTGTGGTCCTCGGCGACGAAGACATCATTGGTCTGGCAGGCCACCTGACCCGGAGGGCATTCAGGGATCCAGTGCGCGATCTCAGTGGGATGATCGGGATCGGCGAGATCGAACACCCGGAGACCGGCGTTGAAATAGGTCACGAACACCAGCTCCTGGCTCCGATAGCTGCCGGGCCGATTCTCGTGCATCGAATGGGAGCCGAACCTGAGCCCCCGTTCGCAGAAGTCGCCCTCGGGGACCGGGCAGATCGATCTGACGAACGGCGACTCCTCATGTGAGACGTCCACGACCCTAACCATGTGCCGTGGCCCCTCGCACCCATCGCCCAGGGCCTCGTCGGTGACGACGACAAGGTCGCGGTCCGGCATCGGCAGACAGGTGTGGGTGTGCCCGCCCTCCTCCCAGGCGAGACGGGACAGGGTGCGAGGACGGGTGCGATCGGCGATGTCGATGATCACCATCCCGCTGTCCCACAGCCCGAGATAGGCGCGGTCATCGTGAACCATGGCGTGGTGGACGAGACGCTTCTCCGACTCCGGCCAATCCGGGGTCTCGCCCCCGCCCTCCCACATCCCCGGCCACCACCAGCGGCCCGCCTCGACCGGCCGGCTCGGGTCGGACACGTCCACGATCAACCAGATCCGCCCGGTGAACCCGGGCGGTGTGGCCGAGAGGTAGGCATAGCGGCCTCCCTCGTAGACGATGCGGTGCACGCCCCTGCCCCCGGTGTCGAAGAACCCGATCCGGCGGGGGTCGAAGGGATCGGAGAGGTCGTAGAACGCCACCCCGACCGGTGCCGGGCCTTCGCTGCGGAACAACTCGTGGTTGACCAGCAGCAGACCGTCGGCGATCTGGACCTTGTGGGTGTGCGATCCGGGGGGAGCATCCCACTGGCGCACCAGGCGGGGAGACGTCGGATCGGAAATGTCGAGGATCGAGGTGCCCTTGCCGCTCGGCCCGAAATGACCCACGAAGAGAGCGTCGCCGTGAGGCATCGGCTGCATGCCGTCGCCGTGACCGTCGAGGTCGGAGTGGCCGATCACACGCAATCCGAGAGAGTCTTCGGGGTGCATCGCTGCTCCGGGGTCGTGGTGCCTGCCTGGCTTGCCGCGCACATTTGCCGTCCGAATTGGCCGTGCACAATCGTTTGTAGCATGCCCTCCGAGATCATGCGAGATTACCTGGAGCGTCTACGCGCCACCGGTGGGTTGGTAGAGCCCGGAGTGCTGGCAGTGGCGGTCCTCGTCCTCACCGCCATCGGGTTCTTCCGGGTTGCGCTGCTTCCCGAGTTCGGTCGCGACCTCTCGATGTCGACCTTCCAACTCGGCGCGGTGACCACCGTCTTCGCCGTCGGCCGCCTGGCTGCCGACCTCCCCGGCGGGCACCTGGCCGACCGGTTCCCGGCTCGCGGGATCCTGGCGGTCTCGGCCGGGACCGTGGCCGTGGCCAGCCTGATGTTCGGATTGTCGGTCACCCTGCTCCCTCTCTATGCCGCAGCCCTCATGGTCGGCATGGCCTCGGCAACCACCAACGGCACCGGGATGACCTACTTCTCCAATGTCGGCGGGACGGACTCCCGCGGGACCTCGATGGCGATCTTCTCCGCTGCTCTGCTCGGCGGGCAGGCGTTCGGGCCGGCGGCCGCCGGTCTGATGGCCGCTGCCTGGGACTGGAGAGTGGCCATGTTCATTGCCGCGGCGGCGGCCGCAGCCCTTTCTCTCTGGCTGGCATTCTCCACCGGCGGTGGACGATCCACCATCGGCCCGAAAGCATCAGCAGAGGACGACCGCTCGGGCGCCACCGGGCCCCGACTCGGGTCGATGCTGGTCCTCCAGAGCGTCTCGTTCGCAATGTTCCTCACACTCGGCGCTGTCCCCAACACCCTGGTGCCAATCGTCGGCTCCGATGTGCTGGGGTTGGGCGCCGCCGCCATCGGGCTCGCCCTCGGCTTGGGAGGCCTCTCAAGGTTCATCGGCACCCTGGTCGGCGGACGGATGTCGGACAGGATGTCACGCAAGTCGGCACTGGTGCCCGGGCTGCTGGTCCAGGCAGCCGGTGTCTCGCTCTTGGCTTTTCCGCCCAGCCTCGTTCTCTGGCTCTCCGCGATCGTGGTGATGTCGGTGGCGAGCTTCGCCGTCCCGGTGGCTGCGACCATCGTGGGCGATCTCTCGGATCCGTCTCGGGTCGGATCCCAACTCGGCCGGTTCCGCTTCGTGGGGGATCTCGGTCTGGTGGCAGGGCCGGTGACCGTGGGGGCCATTTACGACGGAGTCGGCCGGGAAGCGGCGTTCCTCACCGTGGCCGGGCTGCTCACAGTGGTGGCCCTGGTGGCGCTCAAGCTCCTCCCCGAGACGGGTAGCGTCGAATGATGCCTGAAGACCTCTACCCCCGTTTCTCCGCCGCCGAGCACGACCGGCGGCGGCGGGCGGCCCGCTCGATGATGGCGGACGACGGTCTCGACGCCCTGGTGGTATTCGGCTGGTCGGCCATGGGACGGGCGGCACAGGCCGACGTCCACTATCTGTCCGGCTATCTGGGGATGCGCGACAACTACGTGGTTTTCCCTGCGGCCGGTGAGCCGGTGCTGCTCGCCCAGAGTTACAACCATGTTCCCAACGCTTCGGTGGTGTCGGTCATCGAGACCAAATGGGGCGGAGTCGACCCCGGAGCCGCCATCGCCGAAGAGTTGCGCCGGTCGGGCGCGACCTCGGTGGGCGTGGTCGGGATGATGCCCTACCAGCACCACGAGTCGATGCGGGCGGCTGCATCCGGCACCGCATTCGTCGATGCCACCCGCCCCTACCGGATGCTCCGGGTCACCAAGAGCGACGAGGAGCTGGAGTGGCTGCGCCGTGGTGCCGCGTTCACCGACGCCGCCCTCGAGGCGCTGGAGCGCGAGGTGAAGCCGGGCATGCGTGAGTACGAGCTGGGCGAGGTCATCGAGCATTCCTATCTGGGTCAGGGCGGGCTCACCGGCTTCTACTATCTGGCCACCACACCTATGGCCGCCCCGGAGCGCTGCGTGCCGGCCCAGGTGCTCTCCAACCGGAGGATCGAGGCCGGCGACGTGCTGACCACCGAGATCAGCATCTCCTATGGCGGATACGCCGGCCAGGGCCTGCGCACCTACACCGTGGCCGCCGACCCCAGCGAGCAGATCGCCGAGCTCGGAGCGGTGGCGATCGATGTGTATCGCAAAGTGGCGGCAGCGATCCGGCCCGGAGCCACTCACGAAGCGGTGTGGAAAGCCTCCGACTCGATCGCCGACAGCGGGCTCACTATCCGGGACGGGCTGGTGCACGGGTTCGGGATCGGCCTCCTACCACCATCGTTGCGGACGAGGCAGGCCACCCACGACGTCGATGAATGGGTCTTCGAGAAGAACCAGACCCTGGTCATCCAGCCCAATGTCATCACGCTCGATGAGCGAGTCGGGGTCCAGGTCGGGGATCTCTGCGTGGTGACACCCGACGGGGCCCGATCCCTGCACCGCTTGCCGATCCAACTGGTGCGCGCCGGCTAGTGCTCTGGCCAGTGACGTTGGCGATGTTCAGGGCGAGTCAGGGGCGACTCCGGCAAGGACGCAGGACGAAGGCGCACTGGCCCGTTCGTCGAGGCCGAGGACGCAGCCGGCGGCGTCATCTGGCCGTCCTGAACCCGGCAAACGTTGCTGGTCGGAGCACTAGGCGAGCTTATCCATTCGCTCTTCGAGCACTTT
This sequence comes from Acidimicrobiia bacterium, assembly GCA_050741995.1. Taxonomy (GTDB): domain Bacteria; phylum Actinomycetota; class Acidimicrobiia; order Spongiisociales; family ZC4RG35; genus JARDZU01. Next base: position 5,065 of record JBOGEU010000644.1, read on the forward strand.
GACGTAGGCCAGATTCGGCCCCTCGACAAGCTCGGCGGTGACGATGAGCCGTTCCCGGGCCGAGAATTTCGGGTTACAGGTGGTCAACGTCAACCACCCTCCCACTATGTCGTCTGTCACCCACACATCGGTCGGCTCGACCACGAACGACTCACGCACCTCGTAGACGTGGCGCCCGACTGCGGTCTCGAGCTCGATCCGATCCCCGGGCTTCAGCAGGTCGAGGTCGAAGAAGGGACGGCCGTGCGTCGTGCGGTGCCCCGAGATCACCGAGTTCCCCGGCTGACCGGGCACTGGTGTCCCCGGGAGGTGCCCGGGCCCCTTGGCCAGGGTCCCGGATTCGATGCCTTCGAACACGACGGCTTCCAATCCGATCGTGGGAATCGTCATCATCGCCATCTCGCTGTCTGCGACCGGAGCGTGTTCGTGGATGAACTCGACACTGTCTCCGGCGTCGTCTTCCACCTCTTCGACCACAGGCGGCGCCTGCCGGGCCGTCTCCAGTGTCTCCCCCAACGTGACCTCTGCCGCCGCTTGAACCCGGGCATTGATCACATCGGTCCCGATGAGCTGCCACCCGAGATAGCCGAAGATGAAGAGACCACTCCAGATGAGGGCCCAACCGAGGATCTGGACGTTCCTGCGCAGATTGCCGGCCGATTCGGGCGGCGGGTCCGCGGCAGGCGACGGCACCGTCATCGCCATCTCGGCTGACGCTTCTCGAGGAAGGCGGCGACGCCCTCGGCCGCATCCGCGGTCATCGCGGTCGCCGTGAGACCGGTCTGTAGCCGGTCGAGGGCGGCATCGAAGTCCAAATCGGCCATGCCGTAGAACGAGTCACGCCCGATCTGCGTGGTTGCCGGGCTATTCGACATCAGGGCATCGACCGTCTCGGTCACCGCGTCGTCGAGCTGTGCACGGGGCACCACCCGCGAGACCGCCCCGAGCCGCTGCGCCTCGTGAGGATCGATGACCCGGCCAGTCAGCATCAACTCGAGCACCGCCTTGCGCGGCATGAACCGCACCAGGAGCGCGGAGATCATCATCGGCCACAGGCCAACCTTCACCTCGGTGGCGCCCAGCCTGGCCTCCTCGACACAGATGGTCACGTCGCATGCGACGGCCAGCCCGAAACCGCCGGCCAGGGCATGGCCGTTGACCCGGGCCACGGTCGGCTTTCCCCCCCGCTGCATCAGTCGGAAGAGGTCGGCGAGAACCCCCCTCGCCCGATGTAGGCCGAGAGGGTCGTCGACGAAGGAGTGGCTCAGGTCGCCACCGGCCGAAAAGGCCCGGTCCCCGGCCCCGGTGTAGACGACGACCCGGACCTCGGGGTCGGCGATCGCCCGCCGGGTTGCGGCGAGCAACTGGGACATCGTCTCCACCGAGATCGGGTTTCGACGCTCCGGGTCGTCGATCGTGATCGTGGCCCGACCCTCGCCGGCTTCGTACCGAACCAATTTGCCCTCTTTCATGTGCACCAGCACCGCTATTACCGTCAGTGCCCATGCTATGGCTGGCCATCGTTCTCTTCATTGCTCTCGCCATAGCCGTCCTTCGTGGCGGGCGTCTCACGAATCTCGGCGATATCGAGCTGCGCGCATGGTGGCTGCTGCTCATCGCTCTCGCCTTGCAGCTCGGCACCTCCCTGCTCCCGGACACAGATTGGGCCGAGGGTCTCGGCCTCGCAATGGTCCTTTCGTCCTTCATTTTTCTCATGGCGCTCGTGCTGTTGAATCGGAGCCGGACCGGGATGTGGCTCGCCGGCATCGGAGTCCTCATGAACTTCACGGTGATCGCACTGAACGGTGGGATGCCGGTGCTGGCCGAGGCGGCCGAGGTGGCGAGCGGGTTCGCCGTGACCGCGCCCGACCTGTCGGGGTCGTTCAAACACACCATCCTCGATGAGACGTCGCGGCTGACGATGCTGGCCGACGTCATCCCGATGCGTCTGGGTTCGCTCGGTCAGGTCATCAGTCTCGGAGACGTGTTCCTGGCCGTCGGTCTTGGCCGTTACCTGGAGCAGGAGTTGCGGCGCCCGCGTCGTTATTTCAAGCGTGGCGCACACGCCCAGCCGGGCTCTGCCAGCAAGACCTGAGGACGATCCTTCGGGATTTCCCTCGTCGTCAATGATCGCGAACCGGGACCAGGACGCCCCGGCTCTCGAGCAGCCTCCGCAGCGAGGCCACCAACTCTGGGTCGTACTCGTAAGCGGCTCCGGCGTGGAGATTCTCCAACGCCTGTAACGGTGAGAGA
>JBOGEU010000645.1:0-3218 GCA_050741995.1 Acidimicrobiia bacterium
CAGAAAGGGCCGACGCCACGACCTCGTCGAGCCCGACCGGGCGAAAGAACACATGCACCGCGCCGACCTGGACCCGGCTTGCGTCGAGGAGATGCCCCACCAGCCGATTGAGTCTCTCGGTTTCATCAAGGGCAGATTGGAGGAAGGCCCTGGTCTCCTCAGGCGACAAGTCCACGCCGGTTTCCACCAGGCTGGTCAGGGAGGCTTTGATAGTCGCCAGAGGCGTACGAAGGTCGTGGGAGACTGCACTCAGCAGTGCCGTTCGCAGCCGGTCGGTCTCCGCCATCGACTCCGCGCTCCCGGCTTCGCGCTCCAGCTCGGCCCTCTCGATGGCCTGGACCATCTGGGAGGCGAACGCGCGGAGCACAGTCCGATCGTCTGCTGTCAGCATCCCGCCGCGGGTCACCAGCGTCACCCCATAGGTCAGGTCAATGAATTCGTTGCCCTCGTCCGGTTTGTGTAACTCACCAGACCCCTCCCAAGCCAATGTCTCCCAGCCCTCTGGAGTCCGGCGCACCAGGCTGACGGCGTCCAATGACAGAGCATCCCGGACCCTCCTCAGTAGAGCGGCCTGATCGCTGTCGAACACCGGGTGTCCAAGCGTTGTCGTAGCTGCCAATGCCTCCGCCTGGGCACGGGCCCTCCTTGCTTCGGCACTTCGTCGGCTGGAGTAACCAATGAGGAGCCCCACGGTGAGAGCAACGATCAGGAAGGCGAACAACGAGAACAGGTCGTTGGGACTAGCGATGGTCCAGGTCCGTGACGGCGGGGCGAAATACCAGTTGGCCAGGAGGAACCCACCGACCGCCGAGGCAATCGCCGGGAGCGCGCCACCGAGGCCGCCGGTCGTGACCGCTACGAGAAGATAGATGAGCAGCACATTGTGCAGTTCGAGACCCTGGCCGACGGATGTCAGGAGCCAGGTCAGCAATGGGAGTCCGAGCAGAGTGATCAGCCAGGCGATGCCGATCCTGGTCCGTCCTATGGCACTGGGGGAGGGTCGCACCGGTCGGCCCGGTCGCCGCCCCGTCTCATAAGAGATCACATGGATGTCCACATCTCCGGCGTTGCGGATCACGCTCGCGATCGGTGACCCGCGGATCAGCTCGTCGAATCGCGAGCGGCGGGAAGCGCCGAGCACGATCTGGGTGGCGTTCTCCTCACGAGCGAAGGCCAGCAGGGAGGCGCCAACCTCGCCGCCTACGACCTCGTGATATCTACCCCCCAGCTGCTGCAACAGTTCTCTCTGGGCGGGCAGCGCCTCATCAGACCCTTCGGTGAGCCCGTGGGTAAGCCGAACGTAGACGCCCAACAGGTCGGCGCGTGAGCGCATCGCCAGCCGGGCCGCCCTGCGGACGACGGCATCGCCACCCTCGGCGCCGGCGAGTCCCACAACCACCCGCTCTTTTGTCTCCCACGGCTGCTGAATGCCGTGAAGGTGCCGATACTTGGTGACCGCCTCCTCGACCCGGTCGGCCGTCCAGAAGAGAGCCAATTCACGCAGGGCCCCGAGGTTGCCGGCGCGGAAGTAGTTGGCCAGTGCGGCGTCTATCCGCTCGGCCGGGTAGATCTTGCCCGCGGCCAACCTCTCCCTCACTCCCTCTTGCGTCAGGTCGACGAGCTCGATCTCGTCGGCATTCCGGACAATCTCGTCTGGGATGGTCTCCCGTTGGAGGACATCGGTGATCTCGAATATGACGTCATTGAGCGACTCGAGATGCTGGATGTTGATGGTCGACAGGACATCGACACCGGCGTCGGTCAACTCATCCACGTCCTGCCAGCGCTTTGAGTGCTCGGATCCCGGGACGTTGGTGTGGGCCAACTCGTCGACGAGGGCCACATCAGGGTGTCGTGCCAGCACCGCCGCGAGATCCATTTCCTCGAAGGTCGCTCCACGGTAGGAGATGACCCTTCGGGGAATCACCTCGAGGTCCCCGATCATCGCTCGGGTCTCTGCTCGATCATAAGGCTCGACGAATCCGATAACCACGTCGCGGCCGGCGGCTCTGAGTCGGTGGCCTTCTTCGAGCATGGCATAGGTCTTTCCCACACCCGGAGCGGCCCCGAGGAACACCTTCAGCTTGCCGTGACTCACCACGTCAAGTTACAGCCGAGTGCGGCGTCACGATCAGGAAGTCGCCGCTGGGTCATTCACTGCGTTCCGCCCTGTCCTTCGACCGCTTTTTCACCGAGCCAAAAACCGGATTCAATCGGGCGAGTGACCGTTGCTCTGAAGATGGAATGGGACGCTGGTCACGGCGATGGCGGCCTCGGCGGCGAGAAGGCCCTTGATGGCGAGCCCGGTTTGGTTGTGGAGGAGCTGGGTCACCCGACCCGGAACGATGAACTCCGGGAGGACGGCCGAGATCAGTGTTCCCGGGCTGGCCTCCCTTCGCCTCTGACGTAGGTAGCGGATCAGCGGCTCGACGATGCTGCGGTAATCGCTGGGGATCACGACCAGAGGCAGCTCATAGCCGGCATGGTCCCACTGCCCCTCCAGCCTCTCACGTTGCTGGGTGTCCACATCGATGTGGATCGCAGTCACCGGGGGGCCCAAGGCCTGGGCGTAGGTGAGAGCCTCCCGAATCGGGCGGGTCATGTCCGAGACGAGGACAACCTGCTCGATGCGGCTGATCGGAACCTGTGGGAGCCGGCTGTGCCTCGAGCGTCGCAGCACATTGAGATCGGTCACGACCACATGAGGCTCGAACAAGAGACGTGATTTGATGGCGAGGCTGTGCCGATGGGCGAAAGGCGCCACGATGGAACGGGTCGAGACCCGATCGGCCAGGATCACGGTGATGACGGTCTCCGGATGCTGGTCCCTCTCGCGTCGAACCCGCTCCACTACCCGTCGTGAGATGGACTCGTCCTCACGGGGGATCACCTCGAGAGAATGCCCAGGGTGGGCCGCGTCCCAGGTGTAAATGAGGTCGTCGGAGCGAGGCTCCTCGGCATGGACACAGGTGATGGCTTCGGTGTTGACCAACTCGGCGTAACGCAGCGCTCGATCTGTCCCCGCGTCGTGATGCGCCACCAGAACGAGGATCCGCGTGGGTTTTGGCTCGGCGTCGACCGGGAGGAGTTTCAGCTGGCCGGCGACCCCCGTGTAAGGGCGACGGGTGCTGAGCATCAGCAGCACCAGAATCGGGATGGCCAGAATCACGATCCACGCACCGTGGACGAACTTCACTGTCTCCACCTAGATCTACACC
>JBOGEU010000646.1:0-2051 GCA_050741995.1 Acidimicrobiia bacterium
GGCCCTCAGGGCGTGCGCGTCGTATCCGTGCGCACCATGGGAATGGCGGAAACCCGGACGATGCGGCAGACCTACGAGACGGCCGGGAGGGAGATGGGGGTGCCGACCGACAAGGTGGCCGAGATGATCGCCTCGAGAGCACTCCTCCGTCGGGCGCCCACGCTCCTCGACACGGCGAAGCTCATCTCGTTCCTCGCCTCCGATGAGGCACGCTCGATCACCGGCGCGATCGTCAACGCTTCATCTGGACAGGTACTCGATTGACCAAGTGCGTTTCAGAGAGCGAGTAAGCGTCATGACGTCCAACACCGATTTGAGCCAACCCGACAACGGCATCACACGTCACCGCATACGACACCCGCTGCGTGGGACACTGCCGGGAGCCGCCACCTACGTCGTCCTCGCAGTTTGGTCCGGCGTGGTGATAACGGCGATCGTTGCCGGAGTCTTTGCGGGCGGGGGATTGGCCGGGCTGGCACTCCCAACTTCGGTGGCCTTACCGCTGGCCGTCGTGGCGATCATGTACCGCGCCTGGCCCCGGTTCAGGAACTACCTGTTGACCCTCGACCTGAGGCTGGTGTTGGCGGCACAGCTGTGGCGTGTCATCGGTGTCGTGTTCTTATTCGCCTTGGCGTTCGACCAGCTGCCGGCGGGATTCGCCGTGCCAGCCGGCGTGGGCGACATCGCCACCGGGGTCGCTGCACTCGCTGTCGTAGTGGCTCTGGGTAATGGGACCCTGACTCGTCGCCGCCTCTACGCCTTCACCGCCCTCGGAGTGGGCGATTTCCTCGTCGTGTTCGCAGCCGGGCTGTCACTCGAACCTCCGACCCTCAACGCGTGGCCGTTGGCCATCTTCCCGACGATCATGGTGCCGTTCTTCGCAGCGCTCCATCTCGTTGCCGTGCTCCAGAGTCGGCATAACTGGGAAGACCGGGTCCGGAACTACTCCATCCGGGATCAGGAAGAGGTCCCTTGAGAGCAACGAGTGGACCTTTGTCGAGTGGGGCCCGCCGGCGACGCGGTCGTCAGCGGGGGGTCTCTGACTGGGGCCTTCGCTCGTAGCGGGGGTGGGATTTGAACCCACGACCGTCCCATCGAACCCGCTCGCGCGATGCACGCGCGATGAACCGGACCTTATGCGCCGTCGCTTCAGACGGTCGCGCCGTGTAGTACCTGATGCTCTATCAAATACAGGACATCACCGTGGCAGTGGCCGCCAGCTTCAAAGCCCGCGGCATCCTCAAGCGGCTCGCCACCACCCCCCTGTCACCCGTCAAGCTCATCGGCGTCCAGACCCTCACCTATGTCGGACTGGGCGTGGTCGCCTCGGCTCTGGTGCTCACCATCGGCAGACTGGTCGGGGGCCAGATCGCAGTCACCCCCAACCTGTTGTGGCTGATCCCCCTAATCGCAGTGATAGCCATCACCTCCATTGCGCTGGGTTACGCGATCGCAGGACTGACGCCCAACCCGCAGACCGCAACCAATGTCGGCAGCACCATCACCTTCCTCATGTTCGGCTTTGCCGGCGTCATGTTCCCGATAGCGGCCCTGCCTGGCGCGCTGGCAGACATCGTCCCCTACGCCGTCCCCCAGACCGCCCTAATCGAGATCATCCGTGGGATCACCCTCAACAGCGACACCGTCGCCGGGTACGCCCATCAACTGATCATCGGTCTGGGCTGGCTTGTCGTGGCCTTCGTCGCCGCCATGCTCTCCTACCGGTTCACCCAAGACCGATGACCCTTCGGCGCACATTGATGCGCTCCGACCCCCGGGGTACTCCACCGCCAGGCCCAGGATGAGACCGGCCCGAACGGCGAATGCTCCTCCATGACGAACGCAACACACGGTTGCGTAAACCAGCAGGCCGTAGGAGAGGACGCTCCACAGGCTGTTCCATCGGCTCGCCGGCTCTGCGGCGCTGGGAGGAGGCGTCTGTCCAACCATGGCTGACGTCTAGGACTCTGCTTTCCGCGATCCACCTACCGGGGCTCCTCGCAGGCGCATCCATCATCCGGTGGATGCCCCCATCCACCCGCCGGTCCGTC
>JBOGEU010000647.1:0-3864 GCA_050741995.1 Acidimicrobiia bacterium
GTCTCCTCGTGGAGCCCGTTGATCGTCACATACGCACCTTCCTGTGCCAGGGCGAGCGCGCAAGCCTTGCCCAGACCCCGGCTCGACGCCGTGATCAGCGCTTTCTTGCCGTCGATTCCCAGCTCCACTTCGACTCCCTTTTATCCGGCTCTGTCCCAGCGAGGATATGAACGGATCGGAGGGCATGAATCGCCCTCCCGGCTCTCACTCGAGATCGGGGCCCAAGGTCTCCGGCACCGCTCGCCACAGCACCGCTGTGCCCATCAGCCCCACCGCGGCCACGACCACTGGCGCGGCACCCAGCGAGGCGAGCGAGGTGACGACTGCGATCAACAGCGGACCGGCCGCGCCGCCGACGTCGGTGACCAGCCGCCACAGCCCGAGGAACTGGCTGCGCCCGAGGGCGGGTGACAGGTCCGAGCCCAGGGTCATGTTGAGCCCGGATCCGAGGCCGTTGGCGAAACCGGCGAACAGTGAGACCAGGAGCAAGCTGGTGAAAGCGGAGGTGAGCGGGATCAGCGCCATGCTCACGGTGAGCAGGAGGAGACAGGGGAGTGCGGCCCACTTCCGGCCCTTGCGATCCATCAGCGCCCCCACCGGGTAGAACACCACCATCTCGAGCGCAGAGGACGCACCGAATATCAACGAGATCTGGCTGGCGTCGAGCCCGATGAAATCGCCCCATAGAGGGATGATCGCCTGCCGGGCGCTGCGCAGGACCTGCACTGTGATCGCCACGAATCCCACGATGCCGAGATTTCGGCGGTGGGCCCGCAGGAGCTCTCTCATCGAGATCGGCTGGGCCCGGCTCGACTCGAACTCGATTCGCTCCGGCGTGGCCGTAAGGGTCAATGACGCTCCGACCGCCAGGATCGCTTGGATGAAGAAGGGCCCGGCGAGGCCGAAGGGGATCACTACGAGGCTGCCGAGGACGGGGCCGACGAAATTGCCGGTCCTGTTGACCCCACCCATCATCGACATGACCCTTCCTCGGTGCCGCGGTGGTGTTGCCTCCGTGGCGAATGCGAGCCGGGCCAGGGACCACACCGACCACGCGCACCCCATGAGCAGGACGAGCAGCGCATACACCGGCAACGAGGGCCGGAGCCCGATGCCGAAGGCGATCAGGGCGAGCACGCCGGTAGCCATCACCATCGCCTTCCGCTCCCCGAACCGGGCGACGAGGAGGCCGGAGGGCACGTCGAACAGCATCGTGCCGATCCCGCGCAGAGCTACCACCCCACCGGCAATCGCCGGCGACGCACCGAGGTCGAGGGCGAGAAGAGCGATGACGGGGATGGCCGCCCCCTGCCCGATCGAGAACAGGAAGTTGGGGAGATACACCGGGAGGGTGAGTGAGCGAACCCTGAATTGGTTGGGCTTGTCGTCGGGGTTGATGCTCAGACTCCGGAGGTGATCGCTCGCTGGATCCACTCCGGGCTCACCGGATGATGATCGACCACTACGCCCGAATCGATCAGGGCGTGCTCGATGGCGGAGGCGATCGCGGCCGCGGCGGGGATCGTGCCGCCCTCTCCTGCGCCTTTCGCCCCGAGTGGGTTGGTCGGAGAAGGGGTCTCGGTGTGGACTTTGACCAGCGGCGGCATGTCGACCGCGGTCATGATCCTGTAGTCCATGAGGGAAGTGGTCAGGGGTTGGCCCGACTCGTCGTACTCCATCCGCTCCATGAGGGCGTTGCCCAGTCCGTGGGCCACTCCGCCGTCTATCTGGCCGTCGACGATCATTGGATTGATCAGGGTCCCACAGTCGTGGACGACGACATAGTTGAGCACCCTGACGTGCCCGGTCTCCGGGTCCACCTCGACCTCGGCGACGTGGGTGCCAAAGGTGTAGGCCAGGCCCTCGAATGGCAGCACCCTCTCCACCGAGAGCCCGGGTCTCTGCTGGCCGTGCGGAAGCGACCCGCCGAATTTCGGCTGCAAACCCGAGGCGAGGTCCCCGAGCGGGATCTCGGAGCCCGGCTGCCCGATCACCATGGCCGCTCCGGCAACGAGGACGATGTCCTCGACGGAAGCCTCCAGGCGCTGCGCCGCAAGCTGCTTGATGGTGGTCGCCAGATCGCCGGCGGCGAGATGAACGACGGACGCCGCAGTCTGGCCGGTCCGGCTGGCGACGGTGCCGATCCCATGCGCATAGCGCCCGGTATCACCGCCTCGCACTCTCACCTTGTCCGGGCTCACGCCCAGGTGCCCGGCGCAGATCTGGGCGAACACCGTGCCATGACCCTGGCCTTGGGAGCCGGACCCGGTCTCGACCAGCACATCGCCGTTGGTGAGGACCTCCATCCTGACCCCTTCGTAGGGCCCGAGCCCGGTGTCCTCGACGTAGGAGGCGATCCCGTACCCGCGGAGGAGCCCGCGCCGGGCAGATCCGGCTCGACGCTCGTCGAAGCCGTCGATGGCGGCGACTTCGAGCGCGGTCTCCAGGGCGGTCGGATAATCCCCGCCGTCGTATGTGACCTTGCGGCCGTCGGAGCCGGTGATGTCGATCTGGTGGGGGAAGCCATCCGGCTGGATGAAGTTCCGACGTCGTACCTCCGCCCGATCGATCTCGAGCTCCCTGGCGATGGCATCCATCAGCCGCTCGAGGGCGAAGGTGGCGTTGGGGCGCCCCGCTCCCCGGATGGCGCCGGTCGGCGTGGCGTTGGTGAAGACGGCGTCGATCCTGACGTCGAGCGCCGGGATCACATAAGGCCCGGACATGAGACGCAGCGTCGTCATCGGCACCACGATCCCGTAGGGCACGAAGGCCCCGCAATCGTGCACCAACCTTGCCCGGAGGCCGAGGATGCGCCCTTCCACGTCGATCCCGGCCTCGAGCCGGCCACTCTGGCCACGCTGCTGGTTGGTCGAGGTGAAATGCTCCCGGCGAAGCTCGGTCCACTTCACCGGCCGTCGCAGCCGCAGGGCGAGCGCGGCTACCACGAACTCCTCCGAGTAGGTCGCGGCCTTGGGCCCAAAACCTCCACCTACATCGGGGGCGGTCACCCGCAGCTCGTCGGGTGAGAGGCCGAGATAGGGGGCGACCAGCGCCCGCACATCATGAGGCGACTGGGTGGAGGTCCACAAAGTGAGTCTCTGCTCACTGTCGTCCCATCGGGCGAGCACCGCCCTCCCCTCCATCGAGGCCAAAGCTCCACGGTGCGGATCGACCTCGAGGGCAACCAGACGATCGGCTGCGGAGAATGCGGCTTCGACGTCCCCGTAACCGGCGGCCATGGTTCCGATCAGGTTCGACGTCGAACCATGATGGGCTGCGGGAGCGTCGGGATCCAATGCCCTGCGATGGTCGATGATCACCGGGAGCGGCTCGTACTCGACCCGGACCGCCTCGGCGGCGTCGATCGCCTCGGCGACAGACGGCGCCACCACCACGGCGATCGGCTGGCCCACGTGACAGACCTCGTCGACGGCGAGGGGAGCGGCCTGGATCGACTGAGTTATCAACGCCGACGGGTATTTGTTTGGCATCGGCCTCTCCAATTCGAGGTCGGACGCGGTGAATGCCATTGCATGGCCCAGGGCCGCCTGGTCGACGGATACCTCTCCGAGGAGGGCATGAGCCTCGACGCTGCGCACGAAGACGGCATGAATGAGCCCGTCCATCCCGATGTCGTCGACGTAGCGCCCCTGCCCGGTGATGAGACGTGGGTCTTCCAACCGCCGCAGCGGGCGCCCGATCATCGTTCGATCCCGGCCAGGTCCTCGAGAAACCGGCACAGCACCGCGGCATCGAGGTCGCCGAGCCCCGCCGCACTCGACTGCTCCTACACGGCGACCGCAGTGTCGAGGAGGGGTGTCGGGGCGCCCACCGAGCGGGCGAAGTCCCGGATCAGCTTCGAGT
>JBOGEU010000648.1:0-1789 GCA_050741995.1 Acidimicrobiia bacterium
TTCCCCGCTTCGAGGCATATCGATACCTCGGCACCCGAGACACGATGCGCTTCTACGACTGTGACGACGAGCAGCAATTCGAGGAGCTGGAGGAGCGTGTAGCTCGAGAGCAGCTCGTCGACCGGAATCTCCTCCAGACCTTCGCCCCGGACAGCTCGACCGAGGCGATGAACAGGTCGTTTCGACCACTCTGAGCCTTCCCACTCCAGATAATTCCCGCGCCGGCCGATAACTCAAGCAGTGTTTCGGCGACTGGATGGAGGTGCCCGGGGAAGGGCACGCGGCCTTGCTGCCCTAGCCGCGGCCCTTGCCATCTTGGCGCTTGCCGGTGTTGCCCACGCCACTTTGTCGAGCTTCGATCCCAGCAGGGGCCAGGTGGCCCCCGGGGGATCGACCACCGCCACCTTCGACGTGACGCCACCGGGGCTCGTCGGCTTGGGCGTGAGCTGCATCGTCGGGTCGGCAGCGCCGACCTCATCGCCGAGTCTCCCCACCCTGGGCATCAGCGTCTCGTTCGACCAGGTCTGTGGCACCAGCCGGGAGGCGGAGATGACCGTCGCCGCCTCGGCGAGCGTATCCCCAGGCTCTTACATCGTCACCATCACCGAGACCGAGTTGCTGGTCGACGGAAACCTGTTGGGCACCTATCAATGGCCACTTACGGTCACGGGCGGCACGACTACCACTTCGACGCCGAGCACTACGACCACCGATTCGCCCACGAGTACCACTGCCTCGACCTCCGGTTCGCCCTCGACCACTCCTTCGCCCCCGCCGACCACCATCGAGGAGGGACCGCGCCCTCCGGGGACGAGTCCTTCCTTGGGGGCCGGCGGCACCTCTCCGCCCGCCAACCAGGGACCCGGCACGTCGACCACGGTCGAGGACTCTGCCGATCCGGTCGATGACGACGACGATCTCGTATTCGCCATTCCATCCCCGACTCCTGGCGGGGGCGCCGGGGCGGGTTCAACCCTGGACGATGTGACCGCCACCGAGGAGGGGAGGGCTGTGTTCGCCAGCATCGCCTACTCCGATCGGCTGCGGCAGGCCCTCGAGGAGAGCCTGCCGTCGATGCTGACGGAGGTCGTCCTCTCACCGCTGGTTATCGGGGAGGTCTTGGTCCGCTCGTTGGTGGAGAATGTCGTGGCGTTCCTGATCCCATTGGCTCTGGCGATGTCCCTGGCGAGGTTGCTGGTCAGGAGGATGAGAGTGGAGATCGGTGCGGATGAATTTGAGCACTAGCCCTGTCACGCGAGTGGGACTGCGATCGGTCTGGCATCGGGTACAGCGCCTGGCGCCGCAGGTTGCGGTGATCGGCGGGCTGCTGATCACGGTGGGTGCCGCAGTGGTCATCGCCCGGGGGGACGGCAGCAACCAGATTGCGAGGGATGCCACGGTTCATGCCGCTGCGGAGTCGGTCATCTCGGCCCTCACCACGCTCCAAGCCGATGTGCGAGAGACGCTGGTGATCGGTGACGCCGCCGGTGCGGGTCTCGCCGGCGCTCGTGAGATCGGCGACTTGGTGTCCAATCTCAGGTCGAGCATCGAAGAAGCAGATATCCGGGTTACGAGGTTGCTCACCATCTGGCCCGATGCGGAGCTGGAGCGGAGTGCGGGGCTGATGGCCATCGAGGCCCGATCCGTGGCGGACACGGTCGAGGCCGGGGACATCAGAGGCGCGGTGCAGATCGCTGACGCCGCGCTTGCCGACGCCTACGTCGCATTGTTGGACCGAGCCGTCGATATACGAGACTCGAGGGCGCGCAACATCGCAGCCGTCCAGGAG
>JBOGEU010000649.1:0-4162 GCA_050741995.1 Acidimicrobiia bacterium
CCCTTGTCTTTTTCAGTGACCCCTTGTCCTTTGTGGAGAGCGTGGGTATCTTGCGTACTTCGGGGGGGAGACGTTTTGTTCACATGCGGGCGGGACTGAACGCTCGTGGAGGCTCCTCATGGCACACGAGGTTGACGTCGACCTGTTGGCCGGCGAGATCATGGAACACCTGGCCGACGATCGCCCGCGAAGTGGTCCCAAGGGTCCCGAACCGGATGTTCCATTCCTGGACCTTCCCGCCACACACGAGCCCCTGGTCGAGGAGATCCTCTTGGCCTGGGAGCAAATCCTGCGCGCGGGGTCGTTCGTGGGCGGATCGGAGATCGAGGCGTTTGAGACTGAGTTCTCCGGGTATATAGGCGCAGTTGAATGCGTGACTGTGGGAAGCGGTACCGATGCCCTCATCCTCGCCTTGCGGGCGATGGGGCTCCGACCTGGAGACGAGGTCATCACAGTACCCAATACGTTCATAGCCACGGTGCAGGCGATCGTTGAGGCCGGAGGACAACCGGTGCTGGTTGATGTCGATCCTGATACCGGCACCATGGACCCCAGCCTCGTCGAGGGCGCGATATCTCCGCGCACTCGAGTCCTTCTGCCGGTTCACCTTTACGGACAGCCGGCCGACATGGACCCCCTATTCGACATATGCGAGCGGCACAGTCTCCAAATCCTGGAAGACGCCTGTCAGGCTCACGGAGCCACATACCAGGGGAAACGGGTCGGCTCGATGGGAACGGCGGCCTTCTCCTTCTACCCGAGCAAGAACCTAGGGGCGGCCGGCGACGCCGGCGCGGTGACAACGAACGACCCTGACCTAGCGCGCCGGATCCGGATGCTCCGAAACCATGGACAAGCGAAAAAGCATTTGCACCCGGTGGGGGGTGTCAACAGCCGGATGGACGCCCTTCAGGCGGCAGTGTTGCGGATCAAGCTTCGATATCTGGATGGCTGGGTCGCCGCTCGCCGAAGCTCGGCCGCCAGGTATGCCGAGCTTCTCGCCGAGACCGATCTCGAGTTGCCCGTCGAGCTCCCCGGGCGCACACACGCCTACCACCCCTACGTGGTGCGACATGCCATGCGAGATCTGTTGAGGACGGCCCTCGAGGGGGCCGGCATAGAAACCGGCCTTCACTACCCGGTCGCCCTCCATCTCCAGGGTGCTTTCCGCTATCTGGGTCTCCGGCCAGGGACGTTCCCACACGCCGAGCGGTGGGCCACCCAGGGGCTGTCCCTTCCTATGTTCCCGGAGCTCACCGATGAAGCGGTCATCCGGGTGTCGACCGCACTTACCGACGTTGTCCTCTCTCCAGATGTATCGCCGCGAAGTCCTGCTTGAGCGTGCACTGCTCGCGCTGATGGACGCGGCAGCCATCTTCGGCTGCGTCCTGGCGGCGGTGTGGCTGCGCCACACGACCGGTCTCGATCCGACGACACCGCCAACGGTGCCGTGGTCGGACTATTTGGTGCCCGCCCTGCTGTCCGCAGGCACTTTCGTAGTCTTCTTGAACGTCTACGGCCTGCACGGGCCGTCGCCTTCGCCACGACGCGAGGTCTTCCAGATCCTCAAGGTTGCCACGCTGGCGACCGCGGCCGTCCTCGCCGTCTCGTTCTTCTACCGCGGGTACTCGTACTCCCGGGGCTCCGTTCTGATTTTCTATGTGCTGAGCATCCCCGTGCTGTGGGGCACACGCCGCCTGCACCGTTACATGCGAGGGCGCCAACGAGCGGGGCGCTACGCCGGCCGCCGGGTGGCCATCATCGGATTTGGGCGAGTCGGAAGACAGCTGGGCCGGGCCCTCCTCGACGACCCCGCCTACTACACGCTGGTCGGGTTCCTCGACGACGATCCGGACCGCTCCTCCGAGGCCCTCGAGGGGGTGCCGGTCCTCGGCAACACCGGCGATCTGCGTCAGGTGATCGAGGCCCACGCCATCGACGAGATCATCGTGGCGGTTCCCTCCGCCTCCACCGAACGGCTCCAGGACTTGATAGGGACCTGTATGGAAATCGGCGTCCGTTGGAGGCTGGTCCCCGACGTCGCCGAGCTCCTCCACGAACGGATCGAGATCGACTCGGTCGGTGGGATTCCGGTGGTCGGGCTGCGAGGGTCCCGGGTGGTCGGGTACAACTGGACCTTGAAGCGGGGATTTGACTTGCTGGTGGCGACAGCTGCCTGTCTCATCTTGTCTCCGGTCATGGGGGTCACCGCCCTGGCCATCAAGGTCACCTCTCCAGGGTCGGTCCTGTACCGGCAGACGCGGGTCGGTTTGCGCGGACGCCCGTTCACATTGCTCAAGTTCCGCTCGATGCACGTCGACAGCGAGGCCGATCTGCATCAGCGGTACGCAACCGACTGGATCTTCGGCAAGACGGGAGACATCCCCTCCGCGAACGGTCACCGAGTTGGCCCATCCTCCAACGGTGGCACGCATGTGCACAAGATGATCGACGATCCTCGCATCACGCCCGTGGGTCGCGTCCTGAGGGCCGCCAGTCTCGACGAGCTCCCTCAGCTATGGAATGTGCTCCGTGGTGAGATTAGCATCGTCGGCCCCCGACCTCCGGTGCCTTACGAGGTCGATCGCTACACGGAAGCCCACAAGCGGCGCTTCGATGCACGCCCCGGCATCACGGGGCTGTGGCAGGTGAGCGGGCGCAACCATCTTTCGTTCGAGGACATGGTCCGCTTGGACATCGCTTACATCGAGAATTGGTCGCTGAGGGAAGATGTGAGGATCGTCCTTCGGACGCTCCCTGCCCTCGTGTCTCAGAGGGGCCACTGAAGTGCCTGGGGACAGCATCAGGATCGGCGTGATCGGCTGCGGATATTGGGGGCCCAACCACATACGCAACTTCCTCGCATTGCGGAGCACGGGAGCCGAGATCGTGATGGCCGCGGATCGCGATCCACAGCGCCGGGATCACATCGCCAAGCTCTACCCCTCCGTTCGCCTGGCCGAGAGCGCAGAGACCGTCATCGGAAATCCCGACATCGATGCAGTGGTGGTGGCCACACCGGTGTCGAGCCACTATCCGCTGACGAGAGCCGCCCTCCAAGCCGGCAAGCACGTTCTCGTGGAGAAGCCCTTCGTGACCGACATCAAGCAAGCCGCGGACCTGAGCGCCCTCGCCAGGTACCAGCAGCGGATTCTGATGGTGGGGCACACGTTCCAATACGCTGCCGCGGTCAATCACATCCGCGATGTCATAGATCAGGGTCAGCTTGGTGACGTCCTGTACGTGCGATCGCTCCGAGTCAATCTCGGGATCTTTCAACAGGATGTGAGCGTGCTGTGGGATCTGGCGCCCCACGACGTGTCGATACTCCTCTATGTCCTGCAACGGGAGCCCACAGCGGTCTCTGCCGTAGGCACCTCCCACTTCTCGAACGGGCTGGCGGACGTGGTGTCGCTCACCATCGATTTCGGTCCCGAGCTCATGGCGAACATCATCGCCTCCTGGCTCGACCCGCGAAAGGTGCGCGAAATGACCATTGTCGGGACCAAGAAGATGCTCGTCTATGACGATGTGTCCGCCAACGAGAAGGTCCGCATCTACGACAGGGGCGTCGACGGCCCCCAGCACTATGACTCCTTCGGCGACTTTCAGTACTCATACCGGTACGGGGACATCGTCACGCCCTACCTCGCGGACTACGAGCCGCTTCGAGAGGAGTGTGCCCATTTCCTCGAGTGCATCCGAACCGGGAGCTCGCCCCGCTCGAGTGGTGAGGCGGGGATAGAGGTGATCCGGATCCTGACGGCCGCCGAGCAGAGTCTTCGGCTCGGGGGAGCGCGCTTACCTCTCGGTCCGGCTGCAGGCAACGCGCGGACGGACCTCGGCCCCGATGCGGAGTTTCAGAACATGATTCGGGCCATCGATCGGGTCGACCCCTCGCGCCCCGCCGTTGAGCTGGTCCCCGAAGGATCATCCCCCGGTGCGAACGGGCATGAGGACGACGCCGAGGTACGGCACCGCGTCTTGGTGGTGGGCACCGACGAGCAGCAGTTGGCCTTTGTCACCCGCGCCCTCGAGGCGTTCCGCCCGGGTTTTGAGGTGGCCACGGCCAGAACGCCGGAGGAGGCGTCACGATGGATGGAAGCGTTCAGCCCCGAGGTCATCATTCACGACGCCAACATCGCGGCTGGCGCTGAACCGG
>JBOGEU010000650.1:0-1265 GCA_050741995.1 Acidimicrobiia bacterium
GCCATCTGCTCTGCCGGCGGTCTGGGCATCAACCTCGCCGGGAAGGTCATCGAGTCCAGCATCTCGGCGGCGGCCAATCTCCACTGCGCCGCGGCCTTCGAACGAGTCGATTTCGGTTGCAGCCCGGCCAACCAGGGCGTGGTGCAGGATGTGACCGAGAGCCCCATCGTCGTCGACTACGGCACCTTCACCGTCCCCACCGACCCCGGTCTCGGGGTCGAAATCGACGAAGCACTGGTACGGCGGCTGAGCGGTTGAGAGGCTCGCCGGCGCAGCGTGACGTCAAGTATGCACCGCCAACAGCCGATTAGACGGGTATCGACTATTTCTCAGCACCAACACGCCGGACCAGGAAGGGCACTTGGGATCGGTGATGGGCGGGACCCTCACCTCGTTCGCCCTTCGCGGCGACACGCCGGCGCTTCTGCGAGAGGTCGCTCGCCGAGTCTCTCGTGTGGTCGACGCGCGCCAGATCGCGATCGGGATCGTCGAGAGGACCGACATCTCGGTGACGGTCTGGGAGATCGAAGGCGGGCAGTTGGGAGAAAGCACGAGGCTGGCACTCGATCTCGAAGCGAAGGAGCCTCTGGCCGAGGCGGTGCGCAGCGGACAGCCGATCGACGACTTCATTCAGGATCGTGCCTCCTTGCTGGTTTCCGTCGATTTTGCCGAGCCGATCATCGCCGAGCGCCAGGTGACGGGTGTCATCGGCATCGCAACCGTCAATGGTGCTGCGCCCAACCCGGAGGCGATCAGCGAGATCGCTTCACAGGCCGCTCTCGCCCTCGAGCACGTGAAGCTGCGCAGCAAGTCGAGATCGGCGCTCCAGGAGACCGTCACCGTCCTCGCCGCGCTGATCGAGGGCCGTGACGCCTACACCGAGAGCCACTGCGTCCACATCGCCGAGATCTCCCTGGCCATGGCGGTGCGCCTGGGTCTCGAGGCGGACCGTCTCGACAAGATCACATTTGCCGGGCTTCTGCACGACATCGGCAAGATCGCAGTCCCCGACTCGATCCTGACCAAGCCGGGAGCGTTGACCGGGCGGGAGTACGACCAGATGAAGACACATGCCGCCATCGGCGAGGAGATCCTCGACCGCATCAGTCTCCTGGCCGAGGTGGCTCCCATCGTCGGGCAGCACCATGAAAGACTCGATGGCTCGGGATATCCACGCGGCCTCCGGGGTGAGGACATCCTGCTCGAGGCCAGGATTCTCGCCGTGTCCGACACCTTCGACGCGATGACCACGACACGTCCCTACC
>JBOGEU010000651.1:0-5890 GCA_050741995.1 Acidimicrobiia bacterium
ATCGAGAAGCTCCGGGGACAGCTGGCCGCCCCGCGGGTGGGTGTTCAGACGCGCCGCCAGCTCGAAACGCAGCTCCAGCGCGAGCGAAAGGGGCTTGCCCAGGATCTGGCCGCGCAGCACATCCGTCCGTCGCTCGTAGACGACGTTGTCACCGAGCTGCGGGCGATCGCCAAAGCGTTCGACGCCCTCGACTCGCTGCCCCGCAGCGAGCGGGGTACTCCGCTTGCCGAGCTCGAGCTGCGGGCCGGGCTCTCGCGGGCCGAGTTCGAGGAGCGATTCAGGCGGGTGGAAGCCGCCGAGGACGCGGTGCGCGAGGACAAGCGCGAGCTGATGGAGTCCAACCTCCGTCTGGTGGTTTCGATCGCCAAGCGCTACATGAACCGAGGTCTGTCCTTCCTCGACCTCATCCAGGAGGGCAACATCGGCCTGATGAAGGCGGTGGACCGCTTCCAGTTCCGGCGGGGCTTCAAGTTCTCGACCTACGCCACATGGTGGATCCGTCAGGCGATGCAGCGCGCCCTGGCCAACCTCGGAGATCCGATTCGTGTTCCTGCCGGCGTCTTCGACATCGTCCCGCCGGTGCGCGCCGCCGCCGAGGACCTCAGCACCAAGCTGGGCCGTCCAGCCACCGCCGAGGAGATCGCGGAGTCGACCGGGATTCCCCCGAGAGACGTCGAAAAGGCCCTGTCGGTTGCCACCACGGTGGCCCTCGAGACCCCGATCGGGGAGGATGGGATGGCTCTGGGCGACTTCCTCGCCGACGACGAGGCCCCCGATCCCGAGGTGGAGGTGGAGCATCGGATTGTTGAGGATGCCCTCCGCGCCTGCCTTGTCGCCTTGCCCGAGACCCAGCGTCTCGTGCTCGAGATGCGATATGGGCTGGCCGGGGACCCCCCGGCCGTATTCGCTCACATCGCCAAGGTGACCGGGCTCGAGGAGCAGGAGGTGCGCAGCCTGATCACCGAGGCTCTGGCCGAGCTCGGCCGCCGGCTGGCCCCGGTCGAAGACATGCGCGCCGCCTGAGCGTCATCCGTCGGACGCCGCCCCGGCCACCCACCCCTATCGGGGGCTCAGGTCGGGGCCACGACCACTCGGCACCCGATTGGCGCCGGTGATCTCCACGTTCTCCACCTGGACCTCGTCTTGCCTCGTTTCCGGTGAGGGGTTCTGGGATGCGACCAGGACCTCCTTCTCGACCTCGATGACTCTCAGCTCAGATCCCATATCCATGTGTCGTGGTTCTCCTTCCATTGCTCGAGATAGCGATCCGCGTCTCCGCGCCCCGGCGCACCGGTCACCCCTGACCTGGCCAATGCGGCCATCGGGTCGTCGAACAGCGAGGTGATCAGGCTCGGGTCGTCGGTCTCGAGATGACGGCCCCGGGCCCGAGCCGCCACCGCGATCGCGGTCGCCGCGGCGCCGCGATAGCCGTGCTGATGCTCGACGACTTTCCCGGTCAGTGCCACCACTCCGAATGCGAACCCGTCGATCTCCCCCACGCCGAGCTCACGGTGGAGCAGGGCGAGATCCTTGGTGGCATAGATGCCACAGGCCGGAGGACCGCAGCGACTCGTGGAATGGGGGATGTCTTCGCCGGGGACCCGGTTGAGGCAACTGCCGGTCATGCTCGCCCCCGGCCACCTAAGCCGGGCCCCGAGAAGACCCGCTTCCTCGACGGCCCACAGCCGAAACCCGAGTATCGGCGTGGGCGACCACCCTTCCTTCTGCTCGTTCCGGACACGATCGAGCACTTCCTCCACCAGCAGCGCCCCCACTCGGAGGCTCCCGTTGATCTCGCTCTGGACCGCTTTCAGCTCCTGCCGGGTAGCCGCCAGCTCGCTTTCGAGATACTCGAATCGATGCCACAGCGCCGAGGCCCTGGCTCGCCGTCGGGAGATGGCCCGCTGCAGGCTCCGGACCTGTTCCAGCTCGTCCTCGATGTCGTATCGCTGGCGATAGACCTCCAGGTCGGACCACGGGTCGGTCTCGTCGAGCGTCTCCAGCCGGTCCACGGCGAGGACTGTAGGGCATCGAACATGTGTTCGTCAATGAGTGATCGGCGCAGTCCCGTCTGACCACGAACGCCGTGATGACACCGCTCGGCTCGGTGGAGCCCAGGGGGAAGGAGACTCCGATCGAGGCCTGCCGGACAGGACACTAGGCCCCGGAGGCCCGGTGCCGGACCTGGTCGCGATGTTCGGCGAAATGGATCGTCTCGAAGCTGATGACGGTGATGCCAACCGCGGTCACCAGGGCGAGTGCTGCCAGCGCCGGGATCATGGCCGCCACTGGGATCAGTGCCAGCAACAGTCCCGCCGCCACGGCCCGATCGACGTTCAGGTGATGGACGGTCCTCCACTTGAACCCGAGATGGCCAAGAAGGTAGAGGGCCACCCCGCTGTAGAGGGCGTACAGCCCGACCCCGCCCAGCGGATCGGTCAGCTGATGGTGACCGGTGTCTCCCACGTACTCGAGCACCTTTTTCAGGCCGAGAGCCGACAGGACCACCCCGGCCAACATCGGGAAGTGCAAGAAGCTGTATGCGTCGCGGGCAAATCTCGGCCGGGTCGCCTCGGGCTCGGCGGCGAGAGCGTGCTCTCCTTGCGGCGCGCTCACGTCGAAGTACGCCCACCACATTGCCGCAGACAACATGAGCCCCACCACCGATGCGCCCACGATCGGCCATGAGATCGGCAGCTCCACCACCCCGACCCCGATGGCCACGATCGACTCGCCGAGGGCGATGATCAGGATGAGGGCGTGTCGCTCGGCGAAGTGGGCCGCCGAGTGCAGCCTCCAACCCTGCGCCCCTCCGAGGTAGGTCCCGCCGTAGTCGGCGAGCAGTGCCAGCGCCCACAGCATGGTCTGGGTCGGCCCGGTGAATTGGGAGGCGGCGAGCAGGAACGCAGTCCCGCCGATCATCGAGGGGGCAAATCGAAGGAGCTGGCGGCGCAGGCCGGAGTCACCCTTGGCAATTATCCAGAACAAGACGAGGTGCACCACCCTGAGGGCGAAGTAGCACAGCGCCACCACCACCGGGCCGGCCAGACCGCCGGGCAGGTCGTCGAACGCCTCAGGAGTGGCCAGCGCCAGCACGAACATGACGCACATCGCGGCCAGGAGTGCCAACGTGCCGGCTCCCTTGTCGGCCCGGACCACGTTGGCCAACCACGCGTAAGCCGTCCAGCTCCACCAGAGCAGTCCCAGTATCAGCATCCCCCTGATGAGCCCGCGGGTGCTCAGGTCGTCCGCCATGAGGGCCGTGACCTGGGTCAACGCAAAGACGAAAACGAGATCGAAGAACAATTCGACGGGGGTGACCCTCGCACCCTCGAGTGTGGCTTCCATCCGAAGACGAGTGCGGCTCCGATCGCTCATCGGCGCAATCTTGACACAGTGCACGAAGGAGGTGTGGAGAGCCTGGGGTAGGGCGAGAAACCCCCGGTTCGGATCACCATCGGTCGGCCCACATACCGCAGCACCGTGGCCTCGATGGCCACATTGCGAGACGGCCGCCCCGCTGACCTGGAAAACGTCGACCGGTTACTTGGCCAGAGTTCTCACGAACCGCGCCGCGACATCGAGTACCAGATCGGGCTGAGACAGATGTGGCGAGTGATCGCAGTCGTCGAGGGCCAGCCGCTCCACAGGGCCGGTCACCCCTTCCTCTATGGCATCCAAGTGGGCGACGGTGCCGTATTCGTCGTCGCTTCCCCGGATCAGGAGCACCGGGCAATCGATCCCTCGCAGGAAGGACTCGATGTTCCAGCTGCGGAATCCCGGGCTGAGCCAGATGTCGTTCCACGCTCTGAACGTGGCTTCCGGGTCGGCATGGTGTTTTGCCATACGCCGGGGGAGATCGCCTGTCTCGTATTGTTCGCGTGCCACCTCGATCCCGGCGATGGACTCGTCTTCGACAAACACGAGTGGCGCCAACAGGACCAGCCCCGACACCGGGTGGCCGGCACCGGCGTGGATGAGTGCGATCGAGGCGCCCTCGGAGTGGCCGACGAGGATCGGCGCCGGCACCGAGAGCTGCTCGAGAAGACGGGGAAGGACGCTCAGGGCCTCGTGATGCATGAAGTGAGGGGTCCTCGGCTCGGAGAGTGGGTCGGACCACCCGTGTCCTTGGCGGCTGTAGACGAGACCGGCCCTGCCTGTGGTCTCGGTGATCAGCACCGGGAAGTCCCGCCACAGATCCATGCTCCCCAGACCCTCGTGGAGGAAGACCAACGTCGGTTCCCTGCGATGTCCGATGACCCGGCACTCCAATGTGATGCCGTCGACCACGACCGTGGGGGCTCCTGGCGTCCGGTCCTCGACCACGATGGCCAGGTTATCCCGGCCGCGGCGACGACCGACCATCTGACCTGCGGGGGAGAGGCGGAGGCGAATAGTCTCGCTGCGATGAGAGCACACCCGGCGGAGGTCGGACCTCGATGCAGGTAGGCGCCAATGTCGGCACCCTGATCGACGGGTGGGTCGAGGCGGGTCGGGAGGACGATGCGATCCTCATCACCGCCGAGGACCTCACCTGGTCAGCCGGCCGGCTCCATGGGGCAGTGAACCGGGTGGCCGCCCGGCTCCGTGACATCGGCGTCGGCCGCGAGGACCGGGCGTTGATGGTCCTCGACGACACGCCTGCGTTTCCGGCTGCGTTCCTCGGGGCGATGCGGATCGGTGCGGTGCCGGTGCCGGTCAACTTCTTGGCCCGGCCCGATGACTTCGGGTACTTTCTCGACGACTCGTACGCCAAGGTGGCGATCATCGATTCCGTGTTCCTCGGTGTGATCGGGCCCCAGGTCGCCCAGCGTGGGGTGACCCTCATCGTGGCCAACGGCCAGGCGCCGGCAGGTGCGCACTCTCTCGACACCTGGATGGAGGAAGGCACCGACATGGTCGAACCGGTGCCCACCCACCCCGACGACATGGCCTTCTGGCTCTACAGCTCGGGCTCGACCGGAAGGCCCAAGGGCGTGGTCCATCGCCATGCCGACGTGGCGGCCACATGCGAGCTGTACGCGGCGCCCGTGCTCGGGATCGGCCCGGGGGACGTCGTGTTCTCCAGCACCAAGATGTTCCATGCCTACGGCCTGGGCAACAATCTCACCTTTCCGATGTGGGCCGGGGCCACCTCTGTGTACCTCACCGGCCGCCCCACACCGGATCGCCTTCTGGAAAGGGTCGCCGCCCACCATCCCTCGCTCTACTTCTCGGTGCCTGCCTTGTACAACGCGGTTCTCGCCCACCGCGGGTTCGACACGACCGACTGGTCGTCGGTGCGGCTCGGAGTGTCGGCCGCCGAGCCGCTGCCGCCGGAGATCTGGCGTCGCTTCCACGATCGCACCGGGATCGAGATCCTCGACGGGGTCGGTTCCACCGAGATGCTCCATATCTACTGCTCCAACCGGGCCAATGAAGTCCGGCCCGGGACCTCGGGCACACCGGTGCACGGTTACGAGCTGGAGATCCGCGACCCGGAAGGAAACCTCTGCCCGGCCGGTGAGGCGGGGGAGATGTACATCAGGGGCCCCAGCGCCTTGACCATGTACTGGCATCAATACGATCGGAGCCGGGACAAGGTCCGCGGCGACTGGTTCCTGTCCGGGGACCGGTATCGCCAGGACGAGGACGGGTATTACTGGTACCTGGGCCGGGTCGACGACATGATGAAGGTCGGCGGGCTGTGGGTGAGCCCGATCGAGATCGAGAACCGCCTGATGGAACATCCCGCGGTCAGAGAGGCAGCGGTGGTCTCGGTGGATGTCGAGCACCTGTCGCGAATTAAGGCAGTGATCATTCTCGCCGACGGGGTCGTCGTCGTCGGTGGCCTCCTCCCCGAGCTTCAGGAGTTCTGCAAGTCGGCCTTACAGCGATACCAGTTCCCCCT
>JBOGEU010000652.1:0-1402 GCA_050741995.1 Acidimicrobiia bacterium
TCGGAGTGGGCGGAGATCCAGTACAAGGTCACCGACTACTACTCGAAGACCTCCGAACGATCACTTCGCTGGGACGACCCCGAGGTGGCAGTGACCTGGCCTCTCGACGATTCGCCGATACTCTCGCCCCGGGACGCCGAGGCTCCCGCCTTGCGGGAGGCCGAGGTCTTCTCATAGGTTCGCCACCGATCGGAGGCTCATTGGGCACGGGACGTCGCTACCTGGTCACGGGCGGAGCCGGCTTCATCGGCTCCAACTTCATCCGCTACGTATTGGGCCACGAGCCCGATGCCACGGTTACGAATCTCGACGCCCTCACCTACGCAGGGGTCGAGGCCACCGTCGGCGAGTTGGACGGCCTGGGCCGGCACACCATGGTCCACGGCGACATACGTGACGCCGGGTTGGTCGACGGGTTGATGGCGGATCACGATGTCGTCGTCCACTTCGCCGCCGAGAGTCATGTCGACCGGTCGATCGAGGAGCCGGCCCTGTTCCTGGAGACCAATGTCGTCGGCACTGGGATCCTCGTCGATGCCGCCCGCAGACACAGCGTGGGCCGATTCATCCATGTCTCCACCGACGAGGTCTACGGCTCGGTGGACCAGGGATTCGCCTCCGAGGAGGCGCCGCTCGACCCCTCCTCTCCCTACTCGGCGTCGAAGGCCGCCTCCGACCTGGTGGCCCGCTCCTACGCGGTCACCTACGGCTATCCGGTGATCGTGACCCGTTGCACCAACAATTACGGGCCTTATCAGTTCCCCGAGAAGCTGATCCCGCTTTTCGTGACCAACATCCTCGACGGGAAGAAGGTCCCCCTCTACGGGAGCGGCAAGAACGAGCGAGACTGGCTCTATGTCGCCGACCATTGCGCTGCCATCCATCTCCTCGTCGACGAAGGCCAGGCCGGCGAGGTCTACAACATCGGCGCCAACGCCCAACTCTCCAACCGCGAGGTGACACGCCGCATCATGGCCTCGCTGGGCAAGGACGAGACCTGGGTAGAGGAGGTGATGGACCGGCCGGGGCACGACTTTCGATACGCAGTCGACTCCTCCCGATTGCGCAGTCTTGGATGGTCACCGGCACACGACTTCGACCAGCACCTCGAGGAGACGATCGAGTGGTATCGCAACCGTCAGGACTGGTGGCGTCCCTTGAAGGAGCCGCCCTCATGAAGGGGATCGTGCTTGCGGGCGGAGCCGGCAGCCGGCTCGATCCGATGACAAAGGTGGCTTCCAAGCAACTGCAACCGGTCTACGACAAGCCCATGATCTACTACCCGCTGGCCACGCTCATGGAGGCGGGGATACGCGACATCCTGCTGATCACCACGCCGGAGGACACGCCGCGGTTCAGGGACCTGCTCGGCTCCGGTGATCGGTTCGGCATCGATCTCGCC
>JBOGEU010000653.1:0-1050 GCA_050741995.1 Acidimicrobiia bacterium
AGCCGCATGGTCATCGGCGCCGACGGGGTTTGGTCGCGCACTGCGGGTCTCGTCGAGGCCGGGTCCTACGAGAGTCACCCGGCCACCAATGCCGTCACCTATGCCTACTACGAGGACATAGACGTCCCCGGATTCTGGTTTCAATTCACCCCTGGGGTCAATGCCGGGATCATCCCGACCAACGAAGGGCTGTGTTGTGTGTTCGCCGGGCGAAGCAACGACCGGATGGCCGAGTTCCGGGCCGACTCCGAGACCGAGTTCTACCGGCTGCTCCGACATGCCGGGGCCGACATTGCCGAGCGGGTGTCGGCAGGGTCGCGGGCGAGCCAGTTCCGGGGGACCAAGGGCCTCCCCGGGTTCCTCCGCCAGCCCTGGGGCCAGGGGTGGGCCCTGGTCGGCGACGCCGGCTACACCAAAGACCCGATCTCGGCGCACGGGATCAGCGACGCCTTGAGAGATGCAGAGTTGTGCGCCCGGGCGGTCGATCGGACTCTCTGCCTGCCCGAGGAGAGGGTCGAGGCGATGAGCGAGTACCAACTGGCTCGTGACCGTTTGTCATTGCCCATGTTTCGCCAATCCGAGGCCCTGGCTCGATACCAGTGGGACGCTGAGGAGGCATCGGCACGGATGAGAGCGATAAGTGACGCGGTGCGCGCCGAGTGCGAGTTGTTGGAGACTCTCGGGGAATGGTCGCCGGCGCTCTCACCTGTCTAGCGGTTCGGATTCCCGGCGTGAGGCCACAAGCCGGTGTGCGGGCGTTTGTCGACCAGGTACGCAAATGAGGGCGGATCGTCATCGTGATCAATCTGAGGCCCATGTCAGCGCTGTCACCGGGATGTGCCGCCGATCTATCATCGTCGTGGATGGCCCTTCTAGAGGTGACCGATATGGTGAAGAGCTTCGGTGGGGTCATCGCGGTGAACGAACTCTCCCTCCACGTCGACTCGGGGCAGGTGGTGGCCTTGATCGGCCCCAATGGCGCCGGGAAGTCGACCCTGATGAACACTCTGTCCGGTCTTCATCACCCCGACCGGGGCGTCATCACTTTCG
>JBOGEU010000654.1:0-4168 GCA_050741995.1 Acidimicrobiia bacterium
CATAGAGGGACCCCAAACCGGCCACGATCGCAACCGCCAGGATCACCAGTATCTGCTCGAAAGCAATGTCGGTGGTGAGCGTGCCGAGGATGCCGAGAGCCACGCCGCCGAGACCGGCGAGGAGGCCGGCGACAATCCAGGTCGCCCTGCTCGCAGCGGACACGTCGACACCTCTGGACCCTGCCAAAGCGCGATTGATCGACATGGCGCGAATCGACTTGCCCATGCGGGTGCGAGTGAGGAAGAGGGCGAGGCCGATCGTGATGACCGTGGCCGCCCCGAAGAGGGTCAGCCGGTATGGGGCTACGAACACCCCGGCCACTGACATGGCATCGAAGCGAGGTATCTCGAAGGACCGGATGCCGACGCCGATGAACGCTTCGATGATCCCGTGGAGCACGAAGGCCACTCCGACCGAGGTGATCAGGAGGATGGCAGGCCCAAGATGCTTTATCGGGTCGTAGACGAGTCTGGCGATCACCAGCGTGATGCCTGCAGTCAACACGACTGCAACGGCTGCTGCCAGTAAGAAGTGCCAGCCCAGGCTGACATTCAGGTACCACGTCGTAAAGGCTGCAACGGACATCAGTTCGGCATGGGCGATGTTGAGGAAACCCTCGACCCGTCTCACCAGTGCAAATCCCAGGGTCGAGATGAGGAGGAACGCCCCGGTACCGATGCCGAATACGATCAGCTGAGTCACCCGCATCGACGGCACCCCACAACACTCATCGGGCCCGAGGTCGGTGCCCCAGCCCGGTTCGACGCCGCTTCATGCGTCCGGTGGTCGCGTGAGATGCGTAACGTCACTGATTGTCGGCTGACCGCCGCGCCCGGTCGATGTATCCGCGGACTCGTTCGGGGGTCAATGGGATCTCGTCGATCACAACCGGCCCGATGGTCGAGATGGCGTCTTCCACGGCCCCGGCGATCACCGCCGGAGGGGCGATGGCACCGCCTTCGCCCATCCCCTTGATGCCGCCCACCGTGAACGGCGATGGAGTTTCGATGTGGAACACCTCCATGGGAGGCACCTCAGTCGTCCCCGGCAGCATGTAGTCCATGAAGGTCGTGGTCAGCAGGTGTCCCTCTTCGTCGTAGACGAACTCCTCGTATATGGCCGAGCCGATGCCTTGGGCGATACCCCCGAAGATCTGTCCTTCCACGATCAGCGGATTGATCATCGGGCCGCAGTCCTCGACGATGGCATAGCGGAGGATGTCGATGCCTCCCGTCCCTGGATCGACCTCGACCACGGCCAACTGGGCCGCGTTGGTGAAGGTGCCGGTCCCCGGTGACGCGTCGTATGCGACAGTCGCCTCCAGGATCGGCTGTTGCCCCTCGGGCACGAGCTCGGGCCGGTGATACACCATGCGACAGAGCTCGCCGAGCTCGAATCCCCTTTCGGGTGAACCCGTCACATAAACCCGGCCGTCGGCGAGTTCGATGTCATCTGGCGAAGCCTCGAGATTGTGTGCGGCCACTCTGGCCAGCTGCTCCCTCAGCTGCTCCGAGGCTTTCCTGGCCGCGCCACCGGCAAGCACTGCCGACCTGCTGGCGAAGGTACCGCTGCCATAGGCGGCCTGAGCGGTGTCGCCATAGTCGACCCTGATGTCTGCGATGTCCATGCCGAGGGCATCGGCCGCCATCTGGGCCAACGTTGTCTCGAGGCCTTGACCGTGATTGTGTATCGACGAGCTGATGACCAGGGTGCCCTGCGGATCGAGACGCAGCGTCGAGGTCTCGTAGCCGAACACGATCGGTACCCCGCGCTGGACGAATTCCTTGGTCGCATGTGCAGTCTGCTCGGTGTAGGCCGCGAGCCCTATGCCGATGAGACGACCATGCGCCCTCCGCTCCTCCTGCCATCGCCGCAGCCCTTGGTAATCGAGCTCGGACAGCAACAACTCCTGGGACTCGACCATGGAGCCCGAGTCGTAGACCAGCCCGCCGGCCGACGTGTAGGGGTAGTTGTCCTTGGTCACATAGTTGCGGCGTCGCACCTCGGCAGGATCGAGTTGTCGATGCCGGGCCACCTGGTCCATGAGACGCTCGATGGTGAAGCATGCTGCCGGTCGTGAAACGCCCCGATAGGCGCCGTACGGGGTCTTGTTGGTTGCAACGGGAAAGCCCAGCACCGAGTACTCACCGATGCGGTACGGGCCGGGGAGGATGCCCATCGCCATCCCAGTGTCCATGGTGGCCGTCCAGGGGAACACCGAGTACGGGCCCATATTGACGACGATCCGCGCCTCCAAGGCTCCGATCACCCCGTCATCGTCGAAATACACTGTTGCCTCATGGGTGTGCTCACGAGCGTGATGGGAGGCCAGCATGTGCTCCCGGCGATCCTCGACCCACTTAACCGGGCGCCCCAAGTCGATCGAGGCCAAGGAACAGGCCAGTTCCTCCGGGTAGAGCTGGGCCTTGACGCCGAACCCTCCTCCCACGTCGGGCGATATGACTCTCACCCTGTTCTCAGGCACGCCGATCGCATCGGCCAAACCGGTTCGGATCAAATAGGGGATCTGAGTGGTTGTCCAGAGCGTCAGTATTCGTGTTCCGCGGTCGTAGTCCCCGATGGCGGCTCGGGTCTCGAGAGGGATGCCGGAGTGCCGAGCCATCACGAACCGGCCGGATACGGAGTGGGGCAGGTCCTCGATCCGATCATCGAACCCTGCTGACTTGTACTTCCGATTCACGAAAGCGTTGCCATCCCACTCTTCGTGTACCAGCGGGCTATCCGCGAGCAGAGCCTTCTCGGCATCGACGACAGCAGGCAAGGGGTCGTACTCGACGATCACCCGTTCAGCAGCATCTTCGGCCCGATAGGGATCATCGGCGACTACCAGCGCAACTGCCTCACCGTTGAATCTGACCTCATCGGTCGCCAACGCTGGGTAGGCAGAGGGCTGGAACCCGTCATATGAGGACACACATCGGACCTCCTTGCCGGCAAAGTCCGCACCCGTGTAGACCTTGCTGACACCCGGCATCTGCTCCGCCTCGCGGACGTCGATGCCGACGATGCGGGCCCGCGGCTCGACCGAGCGGACAAAGGAACCATGCAGCATCCCGGCCCGATCGATGTCGTCGACGAACCTGCCGCCACCGATGAGCAGCCTCGGGTCCTCGACGCGTTTCACCCTGGCACCGAAGAAGCGAGGCTCTTCGGGAGCTGGCCGGGCAGTCATTTCTCGGCTCCCTCCGCCGCGAGGATCTCGGCCGCCGCCTGCACGGCACTGACGATGTGGACATAGCCCGTGCATCTGCAGATATTCCCGGCCAATGCCGTTCGGATCTCTTTCTCGTCGGGATGAGGGCTTTCGGCTAGGAGCTCCTTGGTCGCCATCAACATCCCCGGGGTGCAGAACCCGCACTGAAGGCCGTGGTTCTCCCAGAACGCAGTCTGGATGGGGTGTAGCTCGCCTCGCTCGCCGGCCAGTGACTCAACCGTCTCGACCTCGTGGCCGTCGGCTTGTATCGCAAACATGATGCACGACCGAACGGTTTCCCCATCCAGAAGCACCGTGCAGGCCCCACATACCCCGTGTTCGCACCCGATGTGAGTGCCGGTGAGACCCAGATCGTGACGCAAGAAGTCGACCAGCAAACGGCGAGACTCGACCGATCGGGTCGTTTCGTCGCCGTTGACCTTGAGCGTTATCTCCCTCACACCGTGTCCTCCTCGGCCCGTCCCCCGGCATCTAGCAGTGCCCGCTCCACGCCCACTCGAACCAGCTCCCGCCGGTACTCGGCCGAACCGTGGATGTCGCCGAGCGGGTCGACCGCTTCGGCAGCCGCATCTGCGGCCGCACGCGCCGATTCGGCCGTCAGCGGATGACCCTCCAAAATCGACTCCGCATGCGGCACTCGAAGGGGTCGGTCGCCTGCGCCGGCGAGGCTGATCCTGGCGTCGGCAACGATGCCGTTCTCGGTCCGAGCGGCTACCACGACTGCGATCACTGCGAAGTCGCCATGCCGGCGTGCAAACTCGTAGAAGCCCCAGGTATCGAACCCGGTGTCGAATGCGACCTCAGTGACCAGCTCATCCGGCTCTCTCACCGTCGTCAGCATCGTCGTGAAGAAGGAACTCGCCGGCACGGAGCGTGACGAGCCGGAACGCGCCAGAGTTATCTCGGCGTCGAAGGCCAGAGCTACACAAGGC
>JBOGEU010000655.1:0-1416 GCA_050741995.1 Acidimicrobiia bacterium
ACCCATCCCCAAGTTGCAGGCGATCACGGTGCGCCCCGATCGGTTCGAGGACGATGTCGACCATCTCACCGAGCGAATCGGGGGATGGCGTCGTCGATGGCATGGCTTTCCCCTCTGGACCTGGGTGGTGATGGCCGCCGTGGTGGTCGGAGGTCTCACTGCGGCATTCGTGATCAGAAGCAACCGGCCCCCGCTGGTCGCCACCCAGCAGGTAACAGCCATCGGGGGGATCCCAACCGAGATCGACATCGCATCCTGGGTCACCGATGAGCGACCAGACGGACTCGACTTCTCCATCGAGAACGAGACGGCTCATGGCGGGACCGTTGTCGACATGGGCGGGGGTCGGGTCACCTACACCGGCCCCGGGAGGTATGACGGACCGGACTCCTTCGGATTCACGGTCACCGACGAGCAGGGAGAGCGAACGAGCGAGATCGTGAACATCGCGGTCAGCCTGGGCCCGATCGGTGGTGATTTCAATGTCGTAGTCGCCGAGTTCTCGGCCACCGATCAGACCTCCGGGGCCCGTCTCTCCCAGACCCTGTTCGAACAGATCGCCACCACCCTCGGGGACGAGACCGATGTGAACATTGAAGTGGCGGGGCCAAGCGAGGTCGGGCCACTGCCCGGCGACACCCCGGAGAGCCGTGCCGAAGCCGCCGCCGACCTGGCAGATCGGGTCGGTGCCGACGTGGTGGTTTACGGGACTCTCGAGATCCTCGACGGCCTGTCGAATCTCTCTGCGGAGTTCTACGTGTCGAATCGGGGTTTGACCGGTGCCGAAGAGCTGGCCGGGATCTACCCCCTGGACACTGTGCCGCTCGCCACCACCGATCCGCTCGCCTTGAGCCAAGCGGCCTCCCGCTCCCTCCAGCCGAAGATCATCGCCCTCACCCAACTCGCCATCGGGCTCAGCCACTACCAGCTCAACGAATACGCCGAAGCCCAAGAGCTGTTCACGGAGGCGGTGGCCTCCTGGCCCAGCTCGGCCGGTCGCATCAACGGGCGGGAGGTCGTCTTGAGTCTGCTGGGCAATGTCAGCGGTCTGCAGAAAGACCTCGATGCCGCCGACGACTACTTCACGGAGGCGCTCGACCTCGACTCCGAGTACTCCCGGGCCCGCTTCGGAGCGGCCGAGGTGCGGTTCCAGCGATCGAGGGGATCGCTCTGTGGAGGAAGTGGGGAGGGCGACGTAGTCGGACTGGAAGACGCCGTACGCCAATTCGAGGAGCTCATCGATCGCCCCGGGCCGCCCCTCGCCTTTCTCCCGGAACGGGCCCGGCTCGAGATCGGACGAATCTACGAGTGCCTAACCCTGAACGGCGTCGACCGCCGTGACCAGGCCAGAGAGATCTTGGAAGCCGTGATCGCCGACATCGCAGGCGAGACCAGACTGCGCGACTTGGAGGCCGA
>JBOGEU010000656.1:0-10303 GCA_050741995.1 Acidimicrobiia bacterium
GCACCGGCTCGAGGTGATGAGCCCGATCTGGGTCAACGGCCACCCTCTCGACACCGATCCGATAGTGCTCGACGTATCCACGCCGGGGGTGGTGTCCCAGACTTACCGCTCGGGCAAGCCCATGTTCGTGCGCGAGATCGACCAGGACACCGACGCCCATGTCCTGCTGAAAGACCTGGGACTGCGCCAGGCCCTGGTTGCTCCGCTCAAAGTGGAGAACCTGCGGGTGGGGGCGATCATCGTCGGCGACCCGTACACGGGCAGCTTCAACGAGGACCAACTGGAGCAACTCGGGTCGCTGGCTGCCCCCGCCGGGCTGGTCCTCTCCCAGATCGGGCGCTACGAGGCCCAAGCCGACATGACGAAGCGACTCGAAGAGGTGGCCAAGATGAAGACCGACTTCGTGTCGACCGTCAGCCATGAGCTTCGCACACCGCTCACCTCGATCATCGGCTCCCTCGACACCGTGAACCGGCCCGAGCTGGCCCCGACCCAAGCCACCGCCGTGCAACTGCTGTCGACGGCACGACGCCAGGCGGGGCGTCTCCAGCGCCTGATCGACGACCTCCTCGTCGTCTCGCGAATCGACAGGGGCGCAATCCCGGTCCATCTCGAGCCGGTGCCGATCAAACACGCATTCGACGAGGTCAAGCGCGTGGTGTCCATCGACCCCAGCTTCACCATCGAGCCCGACGCACTGACCGTCGAGGCCGACCGCGACCATCTGAGCCGGATCCTCATCAACCTCGTCGAGAACGCGGCCAAGTACGCCCCGGGCAGCGACGTCGAGCTCTACGCCTGGGAACGACCCAACAAGGCGGTAATCGCGGTGGTCGACCACGGGCCGGGGATCCCGGACAACGAGAGGGAGCGGGTTTTCGAGCGTTTCACCCAGATCGATCAGTCAGACACCAGATCGAAGGGTGGCACCGGGCTCGGCCTGTCCATAGTGAAGAGCCTGGCCGAGGTGATGCGAGGCGGTGTCAGGGTGGAGAGCACCGAGGGCGGCGGTGCCACCTTTGTCGTCGAGCTGCCCCTGGCGGCCACCATGCCCACCATGCGCGTCGGTTAACCGCGCTCGCCGATCCCGGTGGCGATCGCATGGAAGCCGCCGTCGACATGGACTATCTCGCCAGTGGTCATCGAAGCCCAATCGCTGAGAAGGACACACACCATCCGGGCCACGGGCTCGGGGTTGCTCCCGTCCCACGCCAGCGGTGCTCGTTCCTGCCACACCCGGTCGAAGGCATCGAAGCCCGGGATCGACTTGGCGGCCACGGTGCTCAGGGGCCCCGCCGAGACTGCGTTGACCCGGACCCCCTCGGCGCCGAGATCGCGGGCCAGATAGCGGGTGACGCTCTCCAGAGCCGATTTGGCCACTCCCATCCAGTCGTATGCCGGCCAGGCCCGGGTGTTGTCGAAGTCCAGGGTCACCAAAGAGCCTCCCCCGGCCTCTCTCATCAGCGGGAGCAGGGCAACGGCCAGTGTCTTGTACGAGAACGCAGAGGTCATGAAGGCGATCTGCGCCGATTGGGGGGGCGTGTCGAGGAAGTTGCCGCCGAGGGCGTCCTCCGGGGCAAATGCGATGGCGTGGAGAGCCCCATCGATCCTCCCCCACCGTTCGCCGAGGTCGGCAACCAGGGTCTCCACCTGCTCCGGGTCGTTGATGTCCAACTCGAGGACCGGGCAGGGTCGTGGCAGGCGCTGCACGGACCGCTCGGTGAGCCTCAGCCCGCGTCCGAACCCGGTGGCGACGATGTCTGCGCCCTCCTCCTGGGCGATCCTCGCCACATGCCAGGCGATCGAGTCGTCGGTGAGCACCCCGGTGATCAGCAGTTTCTTGTCCTCGAGCAGCATTGCCACCTCCCGGCGAGCTAGAAGTTGCCTCCAAAGGTCAGAATCCCCCGGATGGCGAGACCCATCGTGAACAGCAACAGGAGGCCATAGTAAAAGGCGGGCCTCTTGCGGAATTGCGCCCGGTAGATGTAGGCGAAGGCGAAGGTCACTGCGATTACGACACCGTAGAAGACATGCTGGTTACCGGGATCGACTCCCCCGCTCGCCACGATGAGGCCGATGACGATCTGAATCAGGAGGGCGGCGATCGCCACCCCGACCCCGTAGTAGAACACCCGGGGGACGTCTCGGCGGTTGCGGATGGTCACGCCCCACAACCCGACCACGCCGCTGATCCCGGCCGCGATGTATCCCCAGATCGAGTGGAAATCGCCCACGGAAAATGAGCATAGAGACCTATGAGCCCGCCCACCGGACATGCAATTAAGATGCGGGCAAGGAGGCAGGAACATGTTCGAGGCGGTGGAATTCACAGAGGTGCGCGGTCGCCAGGAGCCAAATCAGAGGTCTCTCGGCGAGTTTCCGGACGAAGTGACGGCGGTAGCGGCCGCTCGCGACGCCAAGGCAGTATTCGTGGAATCGGGGGTCGAGGACTTCGCGTGGTGGGTGGTGCGTCAGCCGGGAGCCAGGCTGGCCCAATTCATCTCGGACTCGCGGAGCGACAAGGAGTTCGTCCTCGACCTGACCACGGGGCAACTGATCGAGGTCTGATCGAGGTCTGATCGAGGTCTGATCGAGGTCTGATCGAGGTCTGATCGAGGTCTGATCGAGGTCTGATCGAGGCCGGTCGAACCGAGCCGAGGCGACAGGCCCGGCGGGTGAGAAGGGGCCGACGCCGACGATCGCGGCGGCCCCCTTTCCACGTTGCCTGACACCTCCCAACGGCGTTCTATGATCGAAAGGTGAGTCCCGAGTCCGGAGAACAGCCGCCACCGCCCGAACGCGTTCTCCCCACTGACGTGGTGATCGGTGAGGACCAACGGGCGGACCTGGGCCTGGAACGGACCCTGGCGGACTTCACCACCCCACGCTCAGTGCTTCGCCTGGTGCCTCTGGCCGCGGTCATCGGGGTGCTCTCCGCGGTGGTGGCACTCGTTCTCCTCGGCCTGATCGGCCTCTTCACGAACCTGTTCTATTACCAGAGGCTCTCCGTAGACCTGGTGTCGCCTGCCGGACACACCCTGGGATGGCTCTCGGTGGCGATACCGGTGCTCGGAGGTCTCCTGGTCGGTGTCATGGCCAGGTACGGGTCGGAGCAGATCCGAGGTCACGGGATACCGGAGGCCATGGAGACCATCCTCGTCGGGGGGAGCAAGGTGGCGCCACGCCTCGCCGCCCTCAAGCCCGTCTCCAGTGCGGTCAGCATCGGGACTGGTGGGCCATTCGGAGCCGAGGGGCCGATCATCCTCACCGGCGGCGCTCTCGGATCGGTGCTCGCCCAGTTCTTCCATCTCTCTGCCTCGGAGCGGAGAAGCCTCCTGGTGGCCGGGGCGGCCGCGGGCATGGCTGCAGTGTTCGGCACCCCGGTGGCAGGGGTGCTCCTCGGTGTGGAGCTGCTGGTGTTCGAATGGAAGCCGCGGTCCGTTGTCCTGATCGGGATCGCGGCCGCCGTGGCGGAAGCGGTGCGGATGTCTTTCGCCGACTGGGGTCTCCTCGCCGCAGAGCCACTGTTTCCCGCCCACGTCGTGCTGGCCCGGGGTTGGGGCCCATTTGCCGGTGCGGTGCTCATCGGAGTGGCGGGGGCGGCCGCTGCCTGGCTCCTCACGGTCGCGGTATATGGGGCCGAGGATGTCTTCAAGAAATTGCCCGTGCATTGGATGTGGTGGCCCGCCATCGGCGGCCTGGTGGTGGGTGTCGGAGGCTTGATCGAGCCCCGCGCCCTCGGAGTGGGGTACGAGACCATCGCCGACCAGCTGGCCGGTCGTCTTGCCCTGGGCGCCCTGGCATCCATATTCCTCGTCAAGCTGGTGATCTGGGCGATTGCCCTCGGCTCCGGCACCAGCGGCGGGATCCTGGCACCGATCCTCATAATGGGATGCTCGGTCGGGGGTCTGCTCGCGCCGTTGCTTCCGTCGGCCACACAGGGATTCTGGACTCTGATGGGAATGACGGCGGTGATGGCCGGGGTGATGCGATCACCTCTCACGTCAGTGGTGTTCGCACTGGAGGTGACCCATGACGTCGATATCCTGATGCCCCTCCTGTTGGTCGCCACGGTGGCCCACCTGGTGAGCGTCCTGGTGCTCAAGCGCTCGATCCTCACCGAGAAGGTCGCCCGCCGGGGGTTCCACGTCCTCCGTCAATACGAAGTAGGCCCCCTCGAAGTGCTGTTCGTCCGCGACGTGATGGCGACCGAAGTGTTGACGATCGAGCAGGGAAGTGCCATCGAAGACGTCTACCGAATGGTGCTCGACCGATCCAGCATGCGATATCAGAGACTGCTCCCGGTGATCGCCGGCGACGGCGGGATCGTGGGCGTGCTTCCTTGGAACGACATCCTGGAACGGGCTGCCCGGGGAGACCTGAGCGGCGTGGTGGACGACATCATGTACCGAAACGTGCTCGTCGCGTACGGGGACGAGACTCTGCGAACCGTCGCCGACCGAATGGCCGACGGGAAGCTGGGCGTGCTGCCGGTTGTCGACCGAGAGAGACCGGATCGCCTGCAAGGGCTGATCACCCAGTTCGACCTGCTCCGTGCCCGGGGGCGCATGCTGGAGGAGGAGCGACATCGTGAGCAAGTGCTGCAACTGCGGGTCTTCCCGGCCGTCCGGCCGAGACGCTCCAGCCAAACCTCATCCGCCGCCAACCTCGACCCGACGGCCGGCGCCGACTCCGTTGGGCCCGAGACCAGCGGGCCCCGAGGGCCCTGATTTCCGTTCAGCCGTCTTCGATGAGGAGGTCGGCGTACTGATTCCTGACCACCTTCTTGTCGAACTTGCCGGTGCCGGTCTTCGGAATCTGCTCGATGAACACGATCTTGTCGGGGAGCCACCACTTGGCCACCCGCCCCTGGAGGAACCCGAGTAGATCGACCTCTGATACCTCTCCCCCCTCACGGGTGACGACGAAGGCCACCGGGCGCTCCTGCCATTTCACGTGCTTGAGACCGACCACGGTGGCCTCGGCCACCTCGGGGTGGGCCATGAGGGCGTTCTCCAGGTCGATCGACGAGATCCACTCCCCACCCGACTTGATCACGTCCTTGGCCCGGTCGGTGATCTTGATGTAGCCCTCAGGGGTGATCTTGCACACGTCGCCGGTCCGCAACCAGCCGTCCTCGAACGACTGGGCGGAGCGATTGTCCTTGTAGTACTCGGCGGCGATCCACGGGCCCCTGATCAACAGCTCGCCGAACGCCTCGCCATCGTGGGGGAGCTCCTCCCCGATCTCGTCGACGATCTTGATCTGAAGCCCGGGAACCGGCATGCCGGCGGTCTCGAGGAAGTCGAGCTGGCGCTCCAGGTCCCAGCCCTCCATCTCCGGCTTGAGCAGGGCGGTGGAGGCCACCGGGTTGGTCTCGGTCATCCCCCAGCCCTGGACCACCCTGATCCCCCGCTCCCTCCAGTACCACCCGATCATCGCCCGGGGCACTGCCGAACCGCCGCAGAGAAACGCTCGTATCGAGGAGAGGTCGGCCTCGGGGTGCGCCTCCAGGTACATCTTGATCCCGAGCCACACCGTGGGGACACCGGCGCTGAAGGTCACCTTCTCACTCTCCAGCAGAGGCACCAGGCCCTGGGGGGTGAGGTCCGGGCCGGGATAGGTGAGCTTGGCGCCCTGGGTAACGGCCATGAAGGGATATCCCCAGGCGGCGGCGTGGAACATGGGGACCACCGGCAGGACGTTGTCGGTGGGGACCATGGGGTGGTTGGCCAGGTTCGAGATGGTGTGGAGATACGTCGAGCGCTGGGTGTATGCCACCCCCTTGGGGTTGCCCGTGGTGCCCGACGAGTAGCAGAACATCATCGGCGAGCGCTCGTCGAGTTGGGGCCACCGGCCGTGCTCAGCCGCCTCGCCGACCAGGTCCTCGTAGGCGATCGACCCCGGGATCGCATCCGACGGCGAATCGCCCATCACCACATAGGTCTCCACCGTCTCCAACTGCCCGGTGATCGGCGCCAGCAGCGGGGCGAGGTCGGGATCGACGAACATGACCCGATCCCCTGCGTGGTTGACGACGTAGGCGATCTGATCGGCGAAGAGCCGGATGTTGACCGTGTGGCAGACCAAGCCGGTGTTGGCTGTCGCCCAGTAGAGCTCGTGGTGCCGGCGATTGTTCCAGGCAAAGGTCCCGACCGGGTCCCCCTGCGAAAGGCCGAGCCCCCGGAGGGCGGTGGCCAGGCGTCGCACCCGGGTGTCGGTCTCTCCATACGTGGTGCGTGTCAAGGATCGGTCCGCCTCTACCGAGACGATCTCCTGGCCCGGGTAAAGCCAGACCGCCCGGTCGTAGAGCGTTGAGAGATTGAGGGGGAAGTCGTCCTGCATGTGGGGCATCAAGCCCCCCCGAGCAGTCTCTGCTTCTCCTCTTCGAACTCGGTGTCCGTGAGCTTTCCCTCGTCGTGGAGCCTGGACAGGGTTGCCAACTGCGAGGCCGGGCTCTCGGCTGCGACCGATTGCCTGCCACCGGACTCGAGATGCATCTGGCGCTCTTCCCTCACCTCGTAGATCAGGCTCTGGACCTTCTCCGGGTTCGGTATGTCGCTGTAATGGGATTGACCGTGGGTGCCGGCCGATTCGATGAGGAGGTCCCCCGTCCCGAATATCCGCTCGAAGGCGCTCTGCTTGAAGGCGACGTCGTTGATCACCTCCAGGGGGATCTCCTTGCCCTTCTTGGAGATGAGACCTTCGCGGTGGATCAGCCTCTCGTTGGTGATCACATGCTGGGACGTCCACCACCGGACGAACCCGGCGGCCACCAGGAGCAGCCAGGCGATGGCGAGGCCGAGGATGAGCCACCCCCTCCAATCGAAGTCCATGAAGGCGATGATGACGATCAGGACCAGGACCAGGATCGACAGCACCCCCTCGCGGACGATCCGCGACCAATGCGGCCTGAACTGACTCCTGATCTCCTCGCCCGGGCTGAGCAACTTCTCTGAGTAGCGCATCGCGCCCAGGCTACCGATCCCCCCCGCCCGGGGCGCCTCGGATGGCGCGGCCGGTCCGTCGAACGTTGTATGTGCAAACGAGAAAGCCCCGAGGGAGCCTTGGCCGAAGCCTCAACCCTCTCGGGACTCTCGTCCGTTCGGTGTCAGGCCGGGGACCCAACTCCGAGCGGAGGCTTGCCGGTGGCCGAAGCCGCCGACGGTGTGCGATCCGAAAATCGCTGACGGTCCGAAGACCGCCTCTCCTCGTCTCCGAGAAGATCTTGCGGGTCGTGAGACCCGCCGCTCGGGCTACCGCTCGACGATCCCGAAGGATCCCCGTCCGGTACTCCGACCGTCCCCAGCTCCCTCGGTTTCCCGGTGGCTCTGGGTACCCGTACCGTGGCCTCGGCGTGGCTCTCACCACTCCGCGCCTCCCGATCCGGGTCCGCCACCGGGTTTCCCCTGCGGCGTGACCGGAAACGTAGACGAGCACCTCCAGGCAGGCAACTCACCCGCCTGTTTGTTTTTCGCGAGCTGCTGTTCCGTTTTCGCGAGGGCAAGTCGAGCCTCTCGTGATAGGTTCGTTGCTCGATTTCTCCTCCGTGGAAGGGACTTCTCATGTCAGATAGAGCAGAGGAATTCGCCGATCGGATCTTCGCATCGGCGCTCGGCGCAATCGAGATCTACTCGATCCACGTCGGCGATCGGCTCGGTCTCTATCGGGCGCTCGCCCGGTCACTCCCCCCAGGACATACCGTCATACCGATGACAGACTGGGGAGCGGTCGCCCCCACGAGCGAGAGGAGCTGAACATGACATCAGGTATCACCACCGTCATCTACCCGGTCGAGGACCTGGCCAAGGCGAAAGAGCTCTACCGCGGGCTCCTGGGTGCCGACCCCTACGTGGACGAGGCGTATTACGTCGGGTTCAGGGTGGGAGATCAGGAGGTCGGCCTCGATCCCCATGGCCACAGCCAAGGCATGACCGCCTACTGGACGGTCGACGACATCGAGAAGACCATCGGCCAACTCCTCGACGCCGGCGCGGAGACGATTCAAGCGGCCAACGACGTCGGCGAGGGCAAGCTGATCGCAGTCATGAAGGATGCCGACGGCAACACGATCGGGTTGATGCAGAATCCCTGATGCCCGGAGCCGTGGGCTCCGCCCGACGCGAGAAACCCCGAGAAAGCCTTGGCCGAAGCCTCAGCCTCCTCGGGGCTCTCAGCGCCACTGGACCGGGAAAGCGGGCCCCCAGTCGGGTGGCGATCCGGAGTGACCGAAGTCTCCCCTTCCCCGACCCGGGCGAACCCGTGCCGGTCTTCGAAAGCTACGAAGCCCACCCAGCACCGTCAAGTCGGATCCGGGCCTAGTTTTCGCGGCCTTGCGCGTCTTTTCGCGTTCGCGCCCGGCCCGAGCCGGCCACCCCCCATCGATCTCCCGGTTCCTGTCATCCCCCGGTCTTACACTCGGCGTCGTGACAGTCGAATTGGAACTGGCCCCGCTGCAGACCCTCTCTCCCAGCCGAGCAGGTGATTTCAAGACCTGCCCGCAATTGTTCAAATTCAGGGCTGTCGACCGTCTCAGCGAGCCGCCGTCGATCTATCAGGCTCGGGGCACCACCGCTCATCTGGCGCTGCAGCGGCTCTTCGACCATCCCTCAGTCGAACGCTCGCCGGAGTTGCTCCACGACCTGTTCCGCCAAGCCTGGACCGAGCTCCGCGCCAGCGACGAGTTCGAGAACCTGTTCGGGGACACCGACGAGGAGCGTCGGTGGGGAGTCGAGTCCCTCACCCTTCTGTCCAACTACTTCAGCATCGAGAACCCAACCGAGCTCGACCCCGTCGATCGCGAGCTCGACATGCAGGAGGAGCTGGAGGGGATCACCATCCGCGGCATCCTCGATCGGATCGACCGCGACGACGAGGGCGGTCTGGTCATCACCGACTACAAGACCGGCAAGGCCCCGCCGGAGCGCTTCGCCCTTCCTGCTTTCTTTGCCCTGAAGATCTACGCCCTCCTCATCCGGCGTCGCACCGGTGAGACACCGAAGGAGCTGAGGCTCATGTATCTCAGCGGCCCCACCGTCTATCGGCTCGGCATCGACGATCGTCAGCTAGACGCGATGGACAGCCAGTTGCGCGCCCTGTGGAACGCCATAAACCGCGCCCTGGCCACACGCACCTTTCCTCCCCGGCCGGGGACGTTGTGCAATTGGTGCTCCTTCCGGGAGATCTGCCCCGCCTTTGCCGGGGAGAGCCCCCGGGAGCACTAGGGGAAGATCCCCCGCACCAGCTTGGCGTCGGCCACCTTGCGGATCCCCTTGATCAGGGCGGCAGTCCTCATGTCGACGTTCTCGTTGATGGAGATGTTGTGCACGTCGCTGAACGCCCTGGTCAGGATCTCCCGCAGACGGGCCACGACCTCGTTCTCTGTCCAGAAGTACTTCTGGACGTCCTGAACCCACTCGAAGTAGGACACGGTGACCCCGCCGGCATTGGCCAGGATGTCGGGGATGACCAGCACCTCCTTCTCGCGGAGGACCTCGTCGCCTTCGAGGGTGGTCGGGCCGTTGGCGCCCTCGATGATGATCTTGGCCTGTATCCCGCCGGCGTTGTCGGCCCGGATAACGTTCTGCACCGCAGCGGGGACCAGTACGTCCACCGGCAGCGAGAAGACCTCGTCTCCCCCGATGGCATCGGCGTCGGGATAACCCTCGAGAAACCGGTTCTCGTCGACCCACTTGGCCACCGCGTCCACCTCGAGACCGTCGGGGTCGTACACGCCGCCGGAGATGTCCGACACCGCCACGATGCGGAGCCCCATCTGGTGCCCGGCGATGGCGGCATACCTGCCGACGTTGCCAAAACCATGGATGGCGACCGTGGCCTCCTTGGGGTCGAGCTCCCTGACCCCGGCTGCTTGAGGCACCAGGAACATCAGCCCCCGTCCCGTTGCCTCCCGTCTCGCCACACTGCCGCCGAGTGCCGGCGGCTTGCCGGTGACGACCGCAGGCACCGAATGACCGACGTGCTGGGAGTAGGTGTCCATCATCCATGCCATCACCTGCTCGTTGGTGCCCAGGTCGGGAGCCGGGATATCGGTTTCGGGGCCGATCACGTTGATGATCTCCATGGTGAACCTGCGAGTGACCCGTTGCAGCTCGGCCCGGGACAGATCCATCGGGTTGACCCGTACCCCGCCCTTCGCCCCACCGAAGGGCACACCGACGATGGAGCATTTCCATGTCATGAGCATGGCGAGGGCGGACACCTCGCCCAGGTCGACATCGGGAGCGAAGCGG
The DNA here is from genome assembly GCA_050741995.1 of Acidimicrobiia bacterium. GTDB lineage: Bacteria > Actinomycetota > Acidimicrobiia > Spongiisociales > ZC4RG35 > JARDZU01. The sequence continues at coordinate 10,254 of JBOGEU010000656.1, forward strand.
ATGCCACCCTTGGTCGGGCCCATCGTGGTGAGGTGCTGGATCCGATAGCC
>JBOGEU010000657.1:0-5809 GCA_050741995.1 Acidimicrobiia bacterium
GTCCGACCTCGGGTCGGACGAGGGGGGTGCTCGGGACGCGGGCAAACCCCCCTCGACCTCGCTGGCGCTCGGTCGGTCCCCTCTTTCGAAAGGGGGGACAACGGGCTCAACCTTTGAAGAGGGTCCCGCCTTTCCAGACGTGGGTGATGTTGTCGGGGTCGGCGAGGACCGATACGTCGGTGGTGGGATCTCCGCGGACACAGATCAAGTCGGCGTCGTAGCCGTCGAGGAGCTGGCCGGACTTGGGTGCCTGGGGGCCGAGAGTGTCCGGGCCGTTGGCGGTGGCGGCTTCGATTGCGGCGAGCGGCGTCATCCCGGCCTCCACCAGCAGGGCGAGCTCTTCGGCATTGCGGCCCCAGAGGCCGGTGGACCAGATGTCGGTGCCCAGGGCGATCTTGACCCCCTTGTCGATGGCGAGGGCAATGGAGTCGGAATGCCGGGTGGCGGTCGCCTCGCCCTTGATCCGGGCGTACTCGGGCATCCCGTGCTTGGTCCCCTCGGCCAGCAGGTACTCGAGGATCCATCGGGTGGGGACCAGGATCGCCCCGGTCTCGACCATGGCATCGGCCGTCTCCTCGTCGAGGTAGGTACCGTGCTCGATGGTCTTCACCCCGGCTTCGAGGGCGGCCATGATTCCCCGCTCGCCATGGCAGTGGGCGCCGACAAGGCGCTCCATGCGTGTTGCCTCGTCGACGATTGCTTCCAGCTCCGCCTTGGAGAACTGGGGGAGCATGGGGTCGTCCAGCTCGCTCATCACCCCGCCCGAGGCGTGGATCTTGATCACCTTGGCCCCGAGGCGGAGCATCCGGCGCACCCCGGCACGGCATTCATCGGGCCCGTCGCAGATGTTGTCCTCACCCCATTGCCTGGCGGTCGAGATCCGGGAGAAGGCGAGGTCCATCCCGTGCTCGTCGCCGTGCCCGCCGGTCATCGAGAGCATCCCCCCGCTGGCGTAGACGTTGGGACCTATCACCTGGCCCTCCTCGATGGCCCGCCCGAGGAAGGTGCCCATCCCTCCCATCTCCCGTACCGAGGTGAAGCCGGCCATGAGTGCCCGTCTCGCGTCGGCGGTGACACGCATCGCCCCCAGTTGGGGGCGGAGGGTGTGAATCTCCGAGATGTTGAAGGTGTAGGTGCCGATGAAATGCCCGTGACACTCCCACAGGCCGGGCATGACCGTGTCGGCGGCTATGACCTCGGCCCCTTCCGACTCGGGGGCGCCGGCAGCGGGGCCGGCGTAGGAAATGGCTCCGCTGTCGATGACCACGACGCCGTCATCGACGACCTCTCCACGGCCGGGGATCAGGCGTTCGGCCTCGACCCGGGTCAGGTTCACCCGTCGACCGCCTCGACCGGGGATCGGGTGGTGGCTCTGACCCCGCCCACGGCCACCAGCCCGCCCAGACGCACCAGGGGGGCGTCGGGATCGGTGGTGGGCACCGTGAGGTCGTCGAATCCGCCGCCCACCACCCTGCCGTCGAAGACGACCTTCCAACCATGGGGCACGACCAGGCTCAGGCCGCCGAAAAAGACCAGCACGTCGAGGTAGATGCCGGTCGGGGCGGGGGTTGCCTTCCGCAGGTCGATGAGCGTCCCGCCGAAGACGTTGGTGACCTTGCCCCCGAAGAAGGGATCGGCGGCGGAGACGAGGTGCTCTCCGCCGAAGACGTTCACCAGGTCGATCTCCTGGGTCTGCTCGGTGGCGCTGGATCGGAGGACGAGCTTGGCCACCACGGCCGCGCCGAGCACGAGCATGGAGACGAGCCGAACCACTCGGAAGATGAACCTGAACACCGCGATACCTTACGTCGCCAGCCGTTCCCCGGCCTCGACGGCGAAGCCCAATCTGTTGGCCGCCGGCGCCAGAGGGCACGACCACCGGTAGGAGTGGACACACGAGGGGTGATAGGCGTAGTTGAAGTCGAGGACGATCTGCTCGTCCTCGTGGCCCAGGTCGGCGCCCTTGACGGTGTCGAGCAGATAGCGGCCGCCGCCATAGGTGGCATCCCCGTTGCCGGCATCCCGAAAGGGGAGAAACACCCCGCCCCCATATGCGTCGAGCCACAGCACCTCGAGCGAACCTCGGTTACCGGAGACCTCGAACTCGACACTGCCCACCTTGACGAACGTCGTGACTCCCTCCCCGGAGTTGCCGAGGACCGTGGTCTCGTCCTCGACCGGGATGAACCGGCCGGTCGCCCGCCACGCCGGGTCGTATCGGAAGTAGGGAAGACCGGTGAAGGCGCTGCGATCCTCGATCGGGGATTGCGGGTGAGTGGCGAACAGCGCGTCCCGGTCGGCGACCCACTGTGACCACGTGTCGGGCCCGGCGCCCCCTGCCCTCACCCGCCGGTAGATGTCATGAACTCGGCGCCGGTAATCCCAGAGATCGAGGGCGTCGCTCATCGCCGACGAACGCTAGATGTACTCACCGCAGTGTGCGGAAGAAGGCGCGGATGTCCGCGACGAGGAGATCCGGGGTCTCCATGGCGGCGAAATGGCCACCTTCGTCGAATTCCGACCAGTGGACGATGTTGTTGCCCATCTCCCCATAGCGGCGAATGGCGAAGTCCTCGGCGAAGACGGCGACCCCGATGGGGGTCGTCCCCTTTTGCCGGCCCAACGTTCCGGAGTGCATGTTCTCGTAATAGAGACGGGCGGCCGAACCGGCGGTGTTGGTCAGCCAGTAGAACATCACCTGAGTGATCATGGCATCCCGGTCGACTGCTTCTTCGGGAAGACCGGTGGTGTTGTGGGTCCAGGCGCTGAACTTGTCGACGATCCAGGCGAGCTGGCCGGCGGGGGAGTCGGCAAGGGAATAGGCCAGGGTCTGGGGCGTGGTCGCCTGGAGCTGGAAGTAGGCGCTCCCCTCCGACCTGTACTTCCCGAGCAGGTCGAGGCGGGCCCTCTCGGTGTCGGTGAGTGTGGCCAGGTCGTCTGGTGAGATGTCGCCCCATGGGATGAAGCCGACACTGGCGGCGTTGAGGTGGACCCCGACCACACGATCGGCGTCGATCTGACCCACGAGGGGCGAGATCAACGCTCCGAAGTCACCGCCCTGTGCCCCGTAGCGCTCATAGCCGAGACGATTCATCAGCTCGGCCCATGCGGCGGCGATGCGGTTGACGGTCCAGCCGGGACCTGTGGTGTGACCGGAGAAGCCGAAGCCGGGGAGGGCGGGGATCACCAGGTCGAAGGCATCGCTGGGATCTGCCGGGTTGGTCAGGGGGTCGATCACCTCGAGGAACTCGGCCACCGAGCCCGGCCAGCCATGGGTCATGAGCAGGGGGATGGCGTCGGGATGGGGGGAGCGGACATGGAGAAAATGGATTTGCTGCCCGTCGATGGTTGTCATGAACTGGGGGTAATCGTTCAACCGCTTCTCCTGCACCCGCCAGTCGTATGCGGTGCGCCAGTGCTCGGCGAGCCCCCTGAGATACTCCAGCGGCACCCCGTAGTCCCAACCGGATACCGGCTGCTCGTCGGGCCAACGGGTCCCGGCCAGACGCTGTTGGAGATCATCGAGATCGCTCTGAGGGACTTCGATCCGGAAGGGGATGACTGCGTCCGACATCATTTGCTCCTTGCTGCTGTGACTCGGATATGACAGAATGCTGTCATGTCCACCAAGGTACCAAAACGACAGGATGCTGTCAACAGGGATACTCGACCCCGGCGCACCCCGGCTGGTGAGGCGTTCACCACGCTCGTGGTGCAGGTGGCGGCACTGGGCGGGCGTCTCACCGAGATCGGCGAAGAGCTGGCGAGACACGGCGGGTTGACTCTGGCCCGCTGGGTGGTGCTCGACGCCGTCGCCGCCGAGCCGGCAACGGTCGCCCAGATCGGCCGGATGCGAGGCCTGGCCCGTCAGAGTGTGCAACGGACCGCCGACCTGGTGGTCGAGGAAGGCTTCGCCACATATATCGACAATCCGGCCCATCGTCGGGCCAAGCTGCTGACGCTCAGCGAGCGAGGCCGGGAGTCGGTGCGGGTGATCACGGTTCGCCAGAAACGGTGGGCGGATGCCGTCGGTGCCGAGGTCGGTTTGGCCGAGTTGGAACGCGCCCAGGCCCTCATCGAGCGGGTGACCATGGACGTCGCCATGCACGATGTGAGCCCACCGGGCTAATTGCCTTGACGTATCGCCCCGGGCACGCCAATCTGGCGTCGTCGAGAGAAGAGGTACCAATGGTGAAGCAGCGGATCATGAATCCCACCGGAAAGGCAGCGCCTTTTGGCGCGCCCGCGCCCGCTGCCCTTGGCAATCTGCCAGACACCATCCGGCGACCTCCCGTCACATGATGTGACATCCAACAACTGTCTGTTGTGAGGCCGCCGGACACCCCGGCGGCTTTTTGATTTACCGCCCACCGCAACGAGACACAAAGGATTCGACAAATGAACGCCCAACTAGAACAACTACATGCATATGGACGATGTAGCGAGGAAGGCAGCCACGAGCTGTTCTTCTCGGACAAACCCAGCGAGCTGGCCGAGGCGCAGCGGATCTGTGGCGGCTGCGTCGTCAGGGTCCAGTGCCTCGAGATCGCCTTGAGCGATCGTCATGAATGGGGAGTTTGGGGTGGTGTCATCTTCTGGGATGGCCAGCCCTACCACCGGCGCCGGAGCCGGGGCCGGCCCCGTCGGTCAGAGGCCGGCCTGCCCCTCGAGGCAGACAGCGCTGAGCTCTGGGAGCAGGTGAAGTCGGCCTGAGACCACTCAGGAGACCGCCAGCTCCCGGAGACCTCCGGGAGTCGACGGGTGGCGCATCTTGGCCAGGGCCTTGGCCTCGATCTGGCGGATGCGCTCCCGGGTGACGTTGAAGTGGCGCCCGACCTCGTCCAGCGTGGCCGGCTCCTGGTTCCCCAGGCCGTAACGCATCTCGATGATGGTGCGCTCCCGTTCGGTGAGCCGCTCCAGGACGAAGCGCAGATTCTCGATGTTGAGCTTGGAAGCGATCAGCTCGAAGGGAGCCGAGGCCTCGATGTCCTCGATGAAGTCGCCGAGCATGGCGTTGTCGTCACCGACCGGCTCGAAGATCGAGATCGGCTCGGGGGCGACCTTTCTCGCTTCACGGATCTTCTCCACCGTGAGCCCTGACTCCTCGCACAACTCCTCGTCGGTGGGCTTGCGACCGAGTCGCTTGGTCAGGTTGCCCTCGGCGGTCTGCATCTGGGTGATGGTGTCCATCATGTGGACCGGGACCCGGATGGTGCGGCTCTTGTCGGCGATGGCACGGGTGATCGCCTGACGGATCCACCAGGTGGCGTAGGTGGAGAACTTGAATCCCTTGCGGTACTCGAACTTCTCGACGGCGCGGATGAGGCCGAGGTTTCCTTCCTGAACCAGGTCGAGGAAGGGGAGACGGGCGTGCCCGTAGCGTTTGGCGATGGAGACGACGAGTCTCAGGTTGGAGCGGATGAAGGTCTGGCGAGCTTCTTCTCCGGCCCGGACCATCTGTGCGAGCTGGCGACGCTTGGTCTGGTCCTTCTCCGACTCCAGAGCGAGATCGGCCTTGCGCCCGGTCTCGATGGCTTTGGCGAGGCGGACCTCGTCCTCGGCGGTGAGGAGGTTGAACAAGCCGATCCCATCCAGATACTGACGAATCGCTTCGTCGCTTACTTCTCGTTCGATGGAGCTGCTTCTACCCATGCCTTCGCCTCCAGCCAGGGTAGGAACACCCCCGACCACTCTTTGGGATTGTCAATGCCTGTATCGACACTTATCCCCGGAATGTTGAATGGGCTGAGCGACTCATTTGTCTTTAGAATCGGGGCTCCCACCATTGTCCCGGCGTGGAGATGTCGCG
>JBOGEU010000658.1:0-1547 GCA_050741995.1 Acidimicrobiia bacterium
GATCGTGACCGGGCCCCCAGTCCGAATCTGCTCCATGAAGGTCGGGACCACACTTCCGCGGCTCCCGAGAACATTCCCGAAGCGCACGGCGGCGAAGATGCAACCGCCTGTCTCGGTGTCCGCCGCCGACTGAACCAGCATCTCGGCCAACCGCTTCGAAGCCCCCATCACGCCCTTGGGCTCAACTGTCTTGTCGGTCGAGATGAGAACGAAGCGCTCCGCCCGCGTGCCCTTGACCGAGTCGATGAGGTTGGCGGTTCCCAATACATTGGTCTTGATCGCTTCCTCGGGCCACTCTTCGAGTATCGGCACGTGCTTGTGGGCGGCAGCGTGATAGACCACGTGAGGTGCGTACTTGGTGATAAGAAAATCCAGCTTGTCCCTATCACGAAGATCGCAAAGGGCCGACTCCAAAACGGTTCCGGCAGGCGGGTCCCAACGCAGCATCCCATCGTGGAGATGGGTCTCGTCATTGTCCATCGCGATGACTCGCTCAGGCATGAAGGCGAGCACCTGGGCCACGATCTCGGACCCGATCGACCCGCCTGCCCCGGTGACGAGCACCGTCTTCCCGTGGAGGATCGACTCGACCGCTTCGAGGTCGGTGCTCACTCGGGGTCGGAGAAGAAGGTCGTCCAGCTCGAGGTCACGGATATCGGGCCCGCCCTCGAAGCCGACGAGGAGCTCGTCGAGATCGGGAACGATCCGGAGTCGGACATCGACGTCGACACACAGGTCGACCAGTCGTCGGGCCAGGACGCTCGCCCCCTCTGAGACGACGATGACTTGGTGGATGCCGTATCGGGTGACCAGCGAGGCGATCTCCTCGAGCTCACCTAGGATGGGCAGCCCGGCGAGACGTCGGTTCCCAGCAGTCGGCCCGGAACTGACGAATCCGACCACATTCACCCCGTACGGGCCGGCTCCGATGTTGCGAGCGAAGTCCGCCGCCCGCCTGCCAGTCCCCAGGATCAACACCCGATCCCGGGAATCGAGCTTGAGCGTGCGATGAAACGAGAAGAGACGCGAGCGGAACCGAACGATGCCGAGGAAACCAAGAGTCAGCATCCCGCCGATAGCGAGCACCGAGAGAGGCACGAGCCTCGGTTGACCGCCAATCGCAAGCGTTCCCAGGATCAGGATCGTCGAAGACCAGAACGACGCAGACAGCACCCGGCGTGCTTCGCCGATACTGGCGAACTCCCACACATGGCCGTAGGCGCCCATCGCGACATTGGCTACGAGGTGTACAGCGATGATGGCCGGAAGCACCCGAAACAACCTGCCCCACCACTCGAAGGGCAACTCCCCATCGAGTGACCGAATCCCCAGGGCTGCCATATAGGCGACCCCTATCAACATCGCGTCAACAATCGCAAACGAGATGTCGACCCGAACTTGTGCCAACGACGCCAATAGACGTCCCTGTGCTGATTGCCCCCCGGCTCTCCCCATCGACCGCTTTGTCACGGTATCCGCCCTCTTTGTCCCAGTCAGACGCGCACGACGACCTCAGTGACCGCGCGGCATCTGGCGTGCCTCCCTTG
>JBOGEU010000659.1:0-2473 GCA_050741995.1 Acidimicrobiia bacterium
GGCCTGAAGGGAGACCGGCCGGGAGCTGGCGTCGATGAGCTCGGCGACCACGTCGCCCTCGGGTGGCTCCGGGCCGGTGCCGAGGATGCCGTTCTCGCAGTGGAAGAGGAGCCCGGGTCGGTCGGCCAGGAACTGCGGCAGTTTCGAGGGCAGCCCGACACCGAGGTTCACATATCGCGCTCCAGCCAATACGCCGGCGATTCGATCTGCCCATTCGGCATTGCTCCAGCCGGGGGGGCTCACGACCCACTCCTCAGGACGAGGGCGTCTACGAAGATTCCCGCGGTGTCGACCTGGTCCGGGGGAAGAGGGGTCGAGGAGAGGGACTCGACTTCCGCGATCACGAAGTCCGCCGCCGTCGCCATGGTGGAGTTGAAGGCGCCGGCGGCGTACCGAAACCTGAGGTTGCCGTACTCATCGCCCTCCCAAGCGTGGATGAGGGCCACATCGCCCCTCAGGGCAGGTTCGAAGACCTGGAGCCGACCGTCGAGCACCCGCTCTTCCTTGCCCTCCCCCAACGGTGTCCCCGCAGAGGTTGGTGTGAAGAAACCGCCCAGACCGGAGCCTCCGCATCGAATCCTCTCCACCAGGGTTCCCTGGGGCACCAGCTCGAGATCCAAACCCCCCTCGGCCAGAGCCCGTCTGAAGGGCTCCGCCGCGGGATGGGTGGGGAACGACGTGACAGCTTTCCTCACCTTGCCGGCGGCAAAGAGGAGACCGATGTCTCTCGGGTGACCCGTCCCGCAGTTGTTGCTCACCACGGTGAGGGAAGAGACATCCGCTCCGGCGAGCGCCGATATCAGCTCCCCGGGGACACCGACTCCTCCCCAGCCGCCGACGAGGACGACCGCCCCCGGCGAAATCGAGAGCACTGCCTCCTCCGCCGTGACCACGGGCTTGAGAACGGAGGCAACCGGGCCACGATCGTCTATCGGTCGGTGAGCTTCCACGCCATGCCCTCGAGATGTCAGTTGCCGTACGGCATGAGGTGATCCATGGGCCGTCCCGAGTAATTGGCGTAGACCGTCTGTGGCTGAAGGTAGGTGTTCAGCCCGTGCTTGCCGTCGTCGCCTCCAATCCCGCTCTGTCGGTAGCCGATGTGGAACGCCTGCACGGCCTCGGGGCCGATGCGGTTCACGTACAACTCGCCGAACCGCACATCACTGACGGCGCGCATGATGCGGCGGAAGTCGTTGGTGAAGAGATATGCGGAGAGGCCGTAGGTCGAGTCGTTGGCCAGTCGGACCACGTCGTCGAAGTCGTCGAACGCCATGATCGGTGTCACCGGGCCGAAGATCTCCCGGTGCATGATCTCCATCGAGTGGTCCACTCCGGTCAGGACAGTGGGCTGATACCAGTACCCCTTCTCGTACCCGTCGCCGGTGAGGACGTCGCCTCCCAGCGCCACCTCTGCCCCGTCGGATCGCGCACCCTGGACCATGGCGGCGACCTTGTCCAGTTCCTGACGGTTGACCTTGGGGCCGACATCGGTCGACTCGTCGGTGGGGTCGCCAACACGGAGACCTCTCACCCCTTCGACGTATCGATCGAGGAACTCCGGGTAGATCGACGAGTGGACGTAGGTCCTCTCGTTGCAGATGCAGACCTGCCCGTTGTTCATGTAGCGGGATGTCAGGGCGCTGGCGACGGCGACATCGAGCTCGGCGTCCTCCATGATGATGAAGGGGGCCTTCCCCCCGAGCTCGAGCGAGACCGGCGTGATGTTCTGCGCAGCACTCTTGAGCACCTCCCGTCCCGCCTCCACACTCCCTGTCATGGTGACGAAGTTCGTTGTGGCGCTTGCGGCCAAAGCCGCGCCCACCGTCTCGCCCGGACCGGTCACGATGTTTACCACGCCCGGGGGAAGACCGACATCGAGCGTGATGTGGCCAACGGCCAGGGCCGACAGCGGAGTGTCCTCATGCGGCTTGAGCACGATCGTGTTGCCGGCGAGGATCGCCGGCGCAACCTTCCTCGCGGTGAGCGCCGACGGATAGTTCCAGGGAATGATGGCGGCCACCACGCCGTGTGGCACACGACGGATCCACAACTCCTCACCGGGCAGGTCTGAGGCCATGATCTCGCCCTCGATCGTCCGGGCCAGACCGGCGTAGTAGGAGAAGAACTCGGCCGTGCCTCCAACCTCGCCCCGCGCCTCGGTGATCGGCTTTCCTTCCTCGGCCGTGATGAGCTGGGCGAGCTCCTCTGACCTCGACTCGACCTCCCTGGCTATCGCCTGCAGATAACGAGCACGCTCCACGGGCGGGGTGCGGGCCCAGGCGGGAAACGCCTCGTTGGCCTTGGTCAGGGCCATCTCGGCTTCGTCGGCCGAGGCCAGCGGCACCTGCCCGATGAGCTCCTCGTTCGCCGGGTTCAGCACTTCCATGAGCCCGCCGTTCGAGGCTCCACGGAACTCTCCGCCGATCAGCATCCCCTGGAATTCAACGATCATGAGCTGGACACATCCTTTCTT
>JBOGEU010000660.1:0-2113 GCA_050741995.1 Acidimicrobiia bacterium
ACTCGATCCTGACCTGTCGCGACCGTTTCGGCCCTATCACACACATGACGAGATCCAACCACTAACACCGAGAGTGCCGGTCCGACTCGACATCGAGATCTGGCCCACGTCCATCGTCGTCCCGGCCGGTTACAGCCTGGCATTCACCGTTCGTGGGAAGGATTATGAATGGGATGGAGAAACGACCGGGTTGAAATTGTCCAACTTCAAGAACGAGCTCAAGGGTTGCGGGCCGTTCCTCCACGACGACCCGACCGATCGACCGATCGAGGTCTATGACGGGACCACCACCCTCCATCTCGGCCCCGATCAACAAGCGTACGTACTCACCCCCGTCATTCCGCCAGCCTGAGGAAGCCAAGGCGCTCCCGTCAGACTTTCGTGACGGGAATGCCACAGCAGCGGTTTACATACTTCTCGATGGGCAATCCACAGAGCCTCACATTGTATCCGTCGCTCAACCCGTCACTCTCGACGTCGAGGTGACCAATGCCCTCCACTTGGATCTCGTGATCGAGACTGCCTCTGGCTCCTACGTTGAGGTTGGCTGGGGCGATGCCCGCGTGACTACTGGTGAGTGCGCGGGCTGACTCTGACACCACCCACTAGCGCCGGCCTATTCGGCGCATTCGCCATGCGATCAAGCCGGCCAATAGACCACCCGCGACGGCTGCGACCGACAGTCCGATGAGTGGAGGGTCCGTCTCGGCTGGGCCGGACGCAAGAGCCGTGGTCGTTGGTATGGCCGAGGGAGTCGACTTGGAAGACGTGCTAGTCGAGGTCGTCGAGGTCGCTGACACCTGAGACGACGTTGTCGGGGCCACAGTCGTCGACGTGGTGGGAGTGGACAACTGATTGACACCTGGCGTGATTACCTCGGCAAGCATCGGGTAGAACGCGTCACCGGGACAGGAGGTGAGGGACATGTCACGATGGCCGGCAATGGGAGCAGTCGTCACCTGGGTTCCTTCCGGCCAACGGTTCGACCCTCGACTGACGAAAGAGATCGTCATGCCGGACTGGACGTCGATCTCGTATCTGTCGGCCAACCATGCGAGCGTGGCGATCAGCGACTGCTGAGCCGGCTCGCTCGGTGGTTCGGCCGTGAAGTCGCCGATCAGACAAACCAACTGTGTGAAACCCTGATTGCCGCCAGTGGCATCCCCGGCCACCGGTCCGTCGAGTGACCCGGCCCTCCCCTCCCACACCACTCCATACCGGTCGATCAGGAAGTTGTAGGCGATGTCATTCCAGCCGCGACCCTCCACATGGAAGCTCCGTATCCCCCGAAGGAGCCCGGGTACGTCCTCCGGCTCGTGTTGGGTCGAGCTGGCTGTGTGGTGGACGATCAGAAATCGGACTTCCTCCGACTCGAGCGGCCCAACAGCGTCGACATCCGTCCAGGCGCTTCGGTGCCTGATCTCCGGAACGAGAACCGACGTGGGATAACTCACTCTCCGAGGTACCAGCTCACCAGGCGGGAATAGCAGTCGTACCCGTAACTCTCCACCAAGGCGCAATGCGTGTCCGCCTCGGCCTGCGTCAGGAAAGCTCCGGTGTACACCGCCCAGTAACCGGGGTTGAGCGAGTAATACAGATCGCTGAGTAGCACGTCCGCCCACAAGTCGGTGGCGTCGAAGAATGAAAGAGCACGTCCGTACGCCTCGTCGTAGGTGTACTCCTCGACCGGGAGTGAAGCGACGATCACGGTCCAGAAGTCGGTGTAATCGGTGATCGGCGGAGCTGCCCCCGTCGCTTCACAAAATGGCTTCGGGTAGGTCGGGGCTTCGAGCATCGCCTCGACTACTGGTCGGATCACGTCCGACGAGAAGATCTGCGGGACCAGTTGCGCCCCGGTCGGGTTGGCTTCCAAGCTGGTGACGATCCCCACGACGCGCCCCTGCGAGTTCAAGGCAGGACCGCCGCTGTTGCCATGGTCGATCTGGCCGTCAGTGCGAATGAAGCGTCCGTATCCATCTTCGGTACCGAAGCTCAACACGTTCCCCGGAGTGACAGTGAAGTCGCCATCGGGCGCTGGATAGCCCAGCGTGACAATGGGGTCCCCGAGGCTCACGGTCGAGGAACCAGCCCAATTCAATGCCGGACCCACGCC
>JBOGEU010000661.1:0-1452 GCA_050741995.1 Acidimicrobiia bacterium
TTTCCCGACCGGGCCGTCACAGGAGGAGAGGATCAGGCTGTCTCCGTCGATTTGGGCGACAGTGGGGAGGGCGGCATCGTGCCCCGACCCCAGAATGGCGCCCGAGAACGCATGCATGTGCACTCCCGGCTAGGTAGAGAGGGAGCCTATCAGCCTTCGACGGGACTGGCTCTGGCCGATCACCTGCTCAAGCCGTGTCATCTACCTGATCCAGGAGGCTCTTGGGCTTCTGGGGGGTACTGGTACCCTCGAGTCTCGCACCGCCGAGCCCATCGACGACAGAGAGTCGGATCGTGGCAATGCCCAATACCTTTCAAAAGTTCCTCTACCTGATCGGTCGAAGGAGGCGGTTCCGCTGGCTGATCGTGATCGGCCTGGCTGTGGTCGCCGGTGGGCTGGAGATGGTGGGTGCGCTGCTGGTCTTCCTGCTCCTCGCCATGGTGGTCGACCCCAACGCCAGCCTCGCCCTGCCCGTTATCGGTGAGCTCCCGGGCTTGGAAACCGGTGACCGCCGCCTTGTCCTCCTGACTACCGCCAGCATTGGCCTTTTTTTCATCGTACGGGCCGCGGTGCGGATCGGGCAGACCTACCTACAACAACGCCTGGTTCACAAGGCTTCGGCCGCGCTCTCCAAGCGACTCGTCACCGGCTATCTGGCCATGCCGTATTCCTTCCACCTGCATCGGAACTCGGCCGACCTCATCCACAACGCGACCCATGCCACCCAGGCGCTGGCCAACCAGGGGTTTCTGCCGGTGGTGACCATCATCGCCGAGTCGGTGTTGTTGGCCGGTCTGATCATCGTTCTGGTGGTTTCATCGCCGGTGGCCGCCGCTTTGGCGGTGGCCTTCATGGCGCCAACCGTCTACCTGCTGGGAAGGGTCGTGCAACCGCGCCTCAAGCAAATGGGCCGCGTCACTCACCAGATGAACCGTCAGTCCCTCTCCACTTTGCAAGAGAGCCTCCGGGGGCTTCGTGACATCAAGATCCTCGGCAAGGAGTTCCCTTTCGCCCGCGAGTATGCCCAGACCCGGGACAACACCGCCCACGCTCAGTACCAGCTCGGCACCATCCAAGAGCTCCCGCGGACCCTCATAGAGACAGGATTGCTGCTTTTCATACTTGCCTACTTTGGCCTGGCCATCAGCCGGGGATCAGTGGCGGCGGACACGTTGCCGGTGCTAGGCCTCTTTGCCTACGCCGGGCTTCGTTTGCAGCCGTCGCTGCAGGCGATCATCAGGAGCCTCAACAACCTCCAATTCGCCACAGCCGCACTCGACGCCGTCTATGCAGATCTGGTGATGCTCGACCAAGTCGATCGGCAACTTCCTTCCGAACAACCGACTTCCCTCCCCTTCCGGAACGAGATAGCCCTGGAGGGGGTGGGCTACAGCTACGCCGAGGCAGACCGTGAGGCGGTCCAAGAAGTGGACCTTCGGATCAGACGAGGCG
>JBOGEU010000662.1:0-3074 GCA_050741995.1 Acidimicrobiia bacterium
CCCGTCGCTCCCGCCACCTGGATCGATGATCCGGGCAGCAAGGTCAGGTAGCTCAGTCGGTAGAGCGCCGGTCTGAAAAACCGGAGGTCGACGGATCGACGCCGTCCCTGACCACCATCTCCCTACCAGGGAGAACACCCAGAAGGGGACCCGCTACCACGCCGTCCTTCGCGGAGTCCCCACCCGAGGATGCAGACCAACGAACAATCTTGTTGTCTCGCGACTTCGAGGACTCAGCCGCATCGACACCAGTTGACTGCCTGAGCCCGGTCGAAGCGAACGAAGTCAGCGCACGAGGTGATAGACGATATGGGTGACAGCGGTGGTGCTACGCCCTGACACTTGTTCGAATGCCATCGGAGGTACCCCGTCGTAGAGACGCTCCCCTGCTCCGATGATCGTGGGTGTGATGTGCACCCGCAGCTCGTCGATGAGTCCGGCGGCTAGATACTGGTTGATAGTGCCGGCGCCGCCGGCGATGGCCACGTTGCGGTCGCCCGCGGCTGCCCGGGCCCGTTCCAGTGCGGAGTGGATGCCTTCGGTCACGAAATGGAATGTTGTGCCTCCCTCCATCGGGAGGTCGGCCCGCTTCCTATGGGCGAGAACGAAGACGGGTGCGTGGTAGGGCGGCTCATCGCCCCACCAACCCTTCCAGGAGAGATCCCACTCCCCGCGATCGGGACCAAACATGTTCCGTCCCATGATGAAAGCGCCCGCATCGACTATGGCGTCGATTTCGGCTTGGTTTTCCACGTTGGTCCCAAACACCGACGATTCCGGATCATCGGGGTTCTCGTAGTACCAGTCATGGAGACGGTTGTGCTCGATGACGCCGAACGGCTGCTCGAGAGCCTGTTTCGGCCCGGCCACAAAACCGTCCATAGAGACCGAGATGTCGCAAGTGACGCTGGGCATGATCTTTCTTCTGGTTGAACGCGGTATACCTCGTTTACCAGAAAGGAGGGTATGGAGCGATCAGGTCGCGAGCAAGATCCACTCAAAGACTGGGCTCACGGACCGACCTGTTCCAGAGCACACCCCGCCCTGTCATCAGAGCGTTGCACTTCATCGGTCGAGACCTCGCCGTCGGCGCCTTTCGCAGAACGTATCGGTTCGTGTCGTTCGTCCCCCCGGCGTTCACCGCCAGGGCCAACAGCGACCTGGCCTCCTTCCTCGTCGAAGCCCACCGCCACCCGGTGTTCCGAGTGGCGAACACCAATGCGCCACACTGATGCTCGAGCCAGAATGCTCGACCGCCGTCAGTGCTCAGTTCTTAACTGTCGTCGACACACGTCGCAGTTCCAGGTGGCGACGCTGGTCGCGACATGGCAGCCATACCGAGAACTCCCACCAAGGACATCACGAGGTGCGCTCCTCATGCACCACGTTTCGAACTGGTGTCATCCGGCCGATGAGAATGTCCTTTTGGTTGTGTCCAACAAGTGTCGATCGCTTAGGAGATCCATGAGGACAGATACAGAGTTGGTGGACGATGCACGTAAGGGCGTCGAGACGGACTTTGCCGAGCTGGTGAGACGACATGAGAGCCGGATCCGACTCCACTGCTACCGGATGCTCGGGTCGTTGCACGACGCCGACGACGCTACCCAGGAGACGATGATCAAAGCGTGGCGTCGGATCGGGTCGTTCGAGGGACGCTCGACCTTCGGCACATGGCTGTACCGGATCGCCACCACCACCTGTCTGAACATGCTGCGCAGTCGGCCCCGTGTTGTGGTACCGGAGGGATTCAGCGACCGCCACCGACCTCACGCGGCCGATCTCCCGTGGCTCGAACCGTATCCGGACGTGTTGATGGAGGTCGGAGCCGGATGGGATCCGGCGGCGCGTATCGAGGCGAAAGAGGCAACTCGGCTGGCGTTCGTGGCAGCCATTCAGCTGCTACCCGCACGCCAAAGAGCGGTGTTGCTATTGCGGGATGTGCTGGCCTGGAAGGCAGACGAGGTGGCGACCGCGCTCGACACGACGGTCGCAGCAGTGACTTCGGCCCTTCAGCGTGCCCGGTCCCGGCTGACGGAGCAACGTGAGTGGGAGCAGACCACTCCGGAGGTGGAGTCGGTGGTGGATGAGTGGATGCGCTGCTGGGAGCGATGTGACATCGAAGGCCTCGTGGCTCTCTTGACCGATGATGCGGTGTTGGCGATGCCGCCGGCGCCCGCCTGGTTCTCGGGTCCGGCTGAGATCGGCACCTTCTTTGCCACCGTTCCGGCCAAAGGAAAGCTGGACACCATCCGGCTCGTCCGTGCACGATCCAACGGTCAGCCGGCGGTTGCTGCCTACATGATGGCGCCTGACGGCAGGTTCGTGGGATATGGGGTGATGGTGTTCGATCTGTCAGACGACAGGATCGCCGTAATCACGGGTTTCAATGATGCCCGGCTCATCGGGCGCTTCGGACTGCCGGTCGAGTTAGGCCGATGAGTTTCGTCCACGGAGCGTGTCGAAGTGGTCAGGTGGCGAGAGTCGCCACTGCCCAACAAAGGAGGAGTCGAATGGGTCATGCCCTCGATATCGTCAACCGATTCTATGCGACCACCGACGCGCACAACGTCGACGGGATCGCCGACTACGTCACAGAAGACATCAGCTTCGTCGGGCCGTTGATGACCACCGACAACGCCCAGGCCTACCTGGAGATCAACCGCCAGCTTCTGGAACATCATGCCGCCACCAGGATGCTCCACCAGTTCGAGTCGGGCGATACTGTCTGCTCGGTCTACGAGCTGGGCATCGTCGCCTCGGACGGGTCCACCTTCACCGCCGAGATGGCGGATGTCATTCAGGTCACCGGCGACCGGATCAGCTCACAGCGGATCTACTACGACCCGCGGCGGTTCGCCGAAGCGTTCGGACTGTGATGGGCCGGGGGGTGGGGCGGGCTGCTAGTCCGCCTCACCACCACCCACTAAAGGAGGCGCCATGACCGACGACGCTGCCGATGTCTTCTGGGCTGTCGCCGCCGATTTCATGTCAAGTGACGGAGTCGAGGAAGGAACCATGTTCGGGTTCCCCTGCATTCGCCTACAGGGTAAGTTCGTCGCCATGCCCGGCGA
>JBOGEU010000663.1:0-6701 GCA_050741995.1 Acidimicrobiia bacterium
CGAGGTGACGATGCGAGTCACTTCCGGCCCAGCCCTCGACCGACCGGGTGACCTGGCCGCCATCCTCTCCAATCTCGACGTTGGCGACGTGTTCTTCATCGACGAGATCCACCGCCTGCCCCGCACCGTCGAGGAGGTGCTGTATTCGGCGATGGAGGACTTCGTGATCGACATCGTCCTCGGCAAGGGCCCCACCGCCCAGTCGATCAGACTCGACCTTCCCCGATTCACCCTGGTTGGCGCCACCACGAGGAAGGGCACGATCACCGCCCCGCTCCGCGACCGGTTCGGGATCGAGGAGAAGCTCGACTACTACGAGCCCGGCGACCTGGCCGTCATCATCCGGCGCTCGGCGGGGATCATCGGGGTCGAGATCTCCGACGCCGCGGCCGGGATCATCTCTCATCGCAGCCGCTCCACCCCACGCATCGCCAACCGTCTCCTCGCCAGGGTCAGGGATTACGCCGTTGCCCGCGCCTCGGGGGTCATCGACCCCGAGGTGGCCGACGAGGCGTTGCGGGTGTTCGAGGTCGACGAACTGGGCCTGGACAAGGTTGACCGCGCCATCCTGGAATCGATCATCGAGAGATTCGGCGGGGGGCCGGTCGGTCTCTCGACCCTGGCCATCGCCGTCGGCGAGGAGCCAGAGACCGTGGAGGATGCCTACGAACCCTTCCTGCTCCAGTCGGGGCTGATCAAACGCACACCTCGGGGCCGGATGGCCACCGCCGGCGCATATCGCCATCTCGGCATGGACCCGCCGTCCGACCCTCAAGGCACTCTGCTCTGACCCGGAGTCGGGCGACGAGATCGCTGTCGTTGTGCCGTGGATAGCCTCAGCTCTCGATGCTGGTCGAGGACTTCTCATATCCATTGCCTGACAGCTCGATCGCCCAGGAGGCGATCGAGCCCAGGCACGACGCCCGTCTCCTCGACACCAGGGACATGACGGATCATCGGTTCCTCGACCTGCCTTCGCTGCTTCGGCCCAACGACCTGGTGGTGGTGAACGAGACCCGGGTCAGGGCCGCCCGGCTCAGGGGGACACGACGCGGCACCGGGGGAGAGGTGGAGCTGTTGATCCTGGGTGCCCGGGGCGATGGGCTGTGGGAGGCCATGGCCCGGCCCTCGAGAAGGCTGCGACCGGGCGTGGAGATCGAGATGGACGGTCTGATCGCGGTGGTCATCGGAGGACCTGACCAGGGCGTTGTCGTCGTCGATCTCATCGCCCCCGACGTGGAAGCAGCCATATCCGCTGCCGGCGAGGTGCCGCTCCCTCCATACTTCAAGGGCCACCTACCCGGTGATTCCCGTTATCAGACGATGTTCGCCAACCGAACCGGGTCGGCCGCCGCCCCGACTGCCGGGCTCCATTTCACGCCGGAGGTGGTGGCCGGGCTCGGGAGCGCCGGGGTGGAGATCGCCAACGTCGATCTCCACTTGGGGGTGGACACGTTCCGCCCCATCGCCGTCGACCGCATCGATGACCACCGCATGCACTCGGAGTGGTGCTCGCTTCCGGAATCGACCGCGGCCGCAGTGCTCTCGACTCGGATGCGAGGAGGGAAGGTGGTTGCCATCGGGACCACGGTGGTGCGAACGCTCGAGACTTTCGGACGGGAGGACGGGACGGTCGAGTCGGGCGCCCTGGAGACCAGCCTCTTCCTCAAGCCCGGTGACGCCTTCCGCGTGGTCGATGCCCTGGTCACCAACTTCCACGTCCCGGGATCGACCCTGGTGGTCATGGTGGCTGCATTCATGGGAGAGCGGTGGCGGGAGGCCTACCAGATCGCCCTTGGCCGCGGCTATCGCTTTCTCTCTTTCGGTGACGCGATGTATGCCGAGCGGGATGGCGGATAATCATCCGATGGCCGCAGTGACCTGGACCCTCGAAGCGCAGGATGGCGCGGCCCGCAGCGGGTGGCTCGACACCCCGCATGGCCGGATCCGGACCCCGGCGTTCATGCCGGTCGGGACCCGGGCCGCGGTCAAGGCGGTCGACACCGAGGACCTGGCCGGGGTTGGAGCTGAGATCCTTCTCGCCAACACCTACCACTTGATGTTGCGCCC
This sequence comes from Acidimicrobiia bacterium, assembly GCA_050741995.1. Taxonomy (GTDB): domain Bacteria; phylum Actinomycetota; class Acidimicrobiia; order Spongiisociales; family ZC4RG35; genus JARDZU01. The sequence goes on from JBOGEU010000663.1 coordinate 2,071, forward strand.
CGGCTCGTCCCTGGTGGCGAAGCTGGGTGGTCTCCACGACTTCATGGCCTGGCAAGGGCCGATACTGACCGACTCGGGTGGATTTCAGATCTTCTCCCTCGAGCCGGAGATCGCCGAGAGCGGAGCCAGATTCCGCTCGGTCTACGACGGTTCGATCGTGGAGCTGACACCGGAAGACGCAGTCGGAATCCAGCAGGACCTCGGGGCAGACATCGCCATGGTGCTCGACGTGTGCGTCGGGCTGCCCGCACCGACCGAGGTGGTCGAGTCGGAGATGGAGCGGACCCTGCGCTGGGCTGCCCGATGTCGGGAGGCCCATGCCCGATCCGATCAGGGGCTGTTCGGCATCGTCCAGGGCGGCGTCGACCCCGGCCTCCGAGCGGAGAGCGCGGCGAGGACGGCTCGGCTCGACTTCGCCGGATTTGGGATCGGTGGGCTGTCGGTGGGAGAGACCAGAGACGAGCGGGACGGTGCTCTCGGGGCTGCGATCCGCGAGTTGCCCGACGGCAAGCCCCGCTACCTGATGGGTGTTGGTGACACCGACGGGCTTCTGGAGGCCATCTCGCGCGGTGTCGACATGTTCGATTGCGTGCTGCCCACACGTCTCGCCCGTCACGGGAAGGTGTTGACCGCTTGGGGCGACTTCAGCCTTCGCAACGCAGGATTCGAGGCCGATGACCGCCCGATCGACGGCGGCTGCCCATGTCACACCTGCCGGCACTACTCACGGGCCTATCTGCGCCATCTGGTGAGGATGAAAGAGCTGTCCGCCCATCGGCTGCTCACCATCCACAACCTGACGTACACGCTCGATTTGATACGACGGGCAGGCGATGCGATCGAGAGCGGGGCCTTCACGGTTTTCGTCGACATGGCCCGGGAACGGCGCTCCAACGGTTCGCCCTAGGCGCCCTTCGGGGCCTAACCTCCGGCGGTCCGTTTTCACCCGTTTGGAGGACCGCAGTGACCCATGTCGTCTTCGCTCAGGAGGCCGCGAGCCCGTTGCCGTCGCTGCTCTTCCTCGGTCTCATGGTCGCCGTGTTCTGGCTGTTCATCATTCGGCCGCAACGCCAGCGTGCCAAGCAGCAGAAGGAGCTTTCCTCCACTCTGACCGCAGGTCAGAGTGTCCGGACCATCGGCGGCATCCACGGAACCGTGGTCTCGGTGGAGGAGGAGAGCGTGGTGCTCCGGGTCGAGGAGGGGAAGATCCGGGTGTCCCGGCGCGCCATCGGATCCGTGGTAGACGCAGACGAGGGCTGATCTCACCGTAGACTTCTCACGTGGACCAGCTGACCTCGCTCATCCGTGACATCCCCGACTTCCCGGAGCCAGGTGTGGTGTTCAAGGACATCACACCGGTCCTGGCCGACGGGCCGGCTTTCAGCAGCCTCATCGATGCATTGGCCGAGCCGTACTACGACTCGGGTGTGACCAAGGTGGCCGGCATCGAGGCACGCGGCTTCACCCTCGCCACCCCGGTCGCCGGGAGGCTCGGCGCCGGTTTCATCCCGGTCCGCAAGCCGGGCAAGCTCCCCTTCGAGACGGTCCGGGAGGATTACACCCTCGAGTACGGGTCCGATGCCCTCGAGATCCACACCGATGCCGCTCACAAGGGGGAGAGGATCCTCCTGGTGGACGACGTGATCGCCACCGGGGGAACAGCGGCCGCCGCAATACGGTTGCTTCAGGGGATCGGCGCCGACGTGATCGGGTTTGCTGTCTTCATCGAGCTCGGATTCCTGAATGGCGCCCGGATGTTGAATGGGGTGCCCCTTCATGCCCTTGTCACCTACGACTGACCGGCGACAGGCGGAATTCGAACACGTCTGTGCGGCCTTTCTCGCCCACCACCCGGAGGGCGACACCGAGCTGCTGAGACACGGCTACGAGGTGGCTCGGGAAGCCCACGAGGGGCAGGTACGCAAGACCGGCGACCCCTACATCACCCACCCGGTGACCGTGGCGCTGATGCTCGCCGAGTACGGCCTCGACGAGCAGACCCTGGCCGCCGCGTTGCTCCACGACACGGTCGAGGACACGTCGCTGACCCTGGCCGACATCTCCTCTCGATTCGGTGAGGAGGTGGCCCGGCTCATCGACGGCGTGACCAAGCTCGACCGTGTCCGATACTCGAACCGGGAGCAGGCCCAGGCGGCCACCATCCGCAAGATGGTGGTGGCCATGGCCCAGGATGTACGGGTGCTGATCATCAAGCTCTTCGACCGCTTGCACAACATGCGAACGGTCCATGCCCTCCGTGACGAGAAGCAGCGCAGAGTTGCCCAGGAGACTCTCGACGTCTATGCCCCGCTGGCGCATCGTCTCGGGGTCCAGGAGATCAAGCACGAGTTCGAGGACCGCTGCTTCGCCATCCTCTACCCCGGGCCCAACGCCGAGATCCAGGCCAAGCTCGCCGAAAGGGCGCCCGAGCGGGAGGCGTTCATCGAGAAGATGGTCGAGGAGGTCTCGGGGATACTGACCGATTCCGGCATCGAGGCCGAGGTCACCGGCAGGCCCAAGCACCAATACTCGATCTACCGCAAGATGCGCGAGCAGAACCGGCCGTTCGAGGACATCCACGACCTGATCGGGATCCGGATCATCACCCCCACCATGAGGGACTGCTACGCCGCGCTGGGCCTGATCCACAGTCATTGGGTGCCGGTCACCGGGCGGTTCAAGGACTACATCGCCATGCCCAAGATCAACCTCTACCAGTCGCTCCACACCACGGTGATCGGCCCCGATGGCAAGCCGTTGGAGGTACAGATCCGCACCGAGGAGATGCACCAGCGCGCCGAGGCCGGCATTGCCGCCCACTGGCGATACAAGGAGGGTGAGGCCGGTCAGCTGCCCCGGATGGACTTCACTTCCTGGGGCGAGGAGGAAGATCCCGAGGAGTTCCTCGCCAACCTGAAGCTCGACCTGTACCAGGACGAGGTGTTCGTCCTGACTCCCGGTGGCGACGTCAAGCCGCTGCCGGCGGGCTCCACCGCGGTCGACTTCGCCTATTCGGTGCACACCGAGGTCGGTCACCGCTGTGTCGGGGCACGGGTCAACGGGAGACTGGTCCCTCTGTCCACCCGCCTCCAGTCGGGGGACATCATCGAAGTCCTCACCTCGAAGTCGATCGATGCCGGCCCGAGCCGGGACTGGCTGGGATTTGTCCGTACCGGGCGGGCCAAGTCGAAGATCAGGCAATGGTTCACGAAGGAGCGACGTGATCAGGCCCTCGCCGAAGGCAAGGAGGCACTGCAGACACTGTTCAAGCGGGAGGGCTCCGACGTCCGGCCGGCGGAGAGAGAGAAGCTGATCGAGGCGATCGCCGCCGACCTGGGGCAGAGGGACTTGGAGACGCTGCAGGTTGCCCTGGGCGAGGGGACGGTGTCGATCGACTCTGTCTCGGCGAGGCTGACACGGATCCTGGAGCCGGATTCAGGCGACGACTTCTTCCAACCACGCCGCCGGCGCTTCATCGACAGCGCCCACGTCGTGGTCGAGGGCCAGGACGACATGCTCATCCACCTCGCCCGCTGTTGCTCGCCGGTGCCCGGCGACGAGATCGTGGGCTATGTCACCGTGGGCCGAGGGGTCTCCGTGCACCGCTCCGATTGCACCAACGTCGCATCGCTCGCCGAGCGCCGGGAGCGCACGGTCGAGGTCTCGTGGCCGGTCCAGGGCGTGGGCGCCTTCGTGGTCTGGATTCAGGTCGAGGCCCTGGACAGGACCCGGCTCCTGCGAGACGTGACCAGCATGGTCAGCGACACCGGAGGGAACATCACCGCCTCGTCGACGCACACCGGCGACGACCGGGTTGCCATCCTGCGCTACGAGGTCGAGCTCTCCGACCCGAGCCAGCTGGGAAAACTGCTCGCCGACCTGCGCGGCGTCGACGGTGTCTTCTCGGCTTTCCGTCTCGCCACCGAACCCACACCCTGATGCTCGTGGTCGCGGTGCCGGCCTGGGTGGCGCAGACCAACGCCTATATCGTGGCCGAAGGCCCCGGCGGCCTGGCTGTGGTGGTCGATGCCCCGCCCGACCCTGACGCCATCGGCGCGGTCTTGATCCGGCACGACCTGTCGGTGGTGGGGATCTTGCTCACCCATGGCCACATCGACCACACGGGGGGCAGCGGCCAGTTGGCCCGTGCCACCGGGGCGGCCGTCCATGTCCACCCGGACGACGACTACCTCACCCTTCATCCTGCCGATCAGCTCAGGGCGATGTTCGGGATGGTGCCACCGGGGGTCTACGACGTCCCGGAGACGTTCGAATCCCTGAGTGACGGGCAGGTCATCGATGTCGCCGGCTTGCGTTTCGGCGTTCGTCACACGCCCGGGCACACCCCGGGCCACTGTTGCTTCCTCCTCGAGGATCACGAGACGCTGTTCTCTGGAGACCAACTCTTTGCCGGTTCGATCGGGCGCACCGACCTCCCGGGCGGGTCCTTCGAGGCCCTGATGGCCTCGATGGCGGAGAAGGTCATGAGTCTCCCCGATGAGATCCGGGTCCTCCCCGGTCATGGCCCGGAGACGACGATTGGGAAAGAGCGGGCGACCAATCCGTTTCTGCAACCGTGAGCGAGCGGAGGCGCGGTGACATCGAAGCCACACCGTTAACCTCCCGGCTCC
>JBOGEU010000664.1:0-6683 GCA_050741995.1 Acidimicrobiia bacterium
AGTCCACCCCAAATGCCGAATTTCTCGCCCATGTCGACGGCGTAGTCGAGACACTCGGACCGCACCTCGCATGCGGCGCAAATCGACTTGGCCTTCCGGGTGGATGCCCCCCGCTCCGGGAAGAACAGATCGGCGTCGGCGCCTCGGCAGTTGGCGTAGTCCTGCCAGGACAGCTCACCTATCGCCAGGGCTTGGATGAGCTTGCTCTGCATCAGGGACTCCTCACAACCATGTAATTACACGTTTGACATTAAGGGCAGGCGCGCGCGCCGTCAACCCCGATCGACCTATTTCTGCCTTGTCAGACCGTGAGATTCGCCGGCCACGGGAGGTGCAACTTGGAGGATTCGTGGACTTGGCATAATGGGGGTCCGGTGTCAGCGACGATCGAAGAGAAACGGGCCCCCTGGCCGATCGGCTTCTACCGATCGGCGGTGGGGAAGAAATGGGTGATGGCGCTCACCGGAATCGGGATCATCGGCTTCGTCATCGCGCACATGGTGGGGAACTGGAAGATCTTCCTGCCCGATGTGAACGGCGTGCCCGACATCGACATCTACGCCCATGCCCTGCGCGAGCTGTTCGTGCCTTTCATCCCCGAGCACGTGACATTGTGGATCCTGAGAACACTGCTGATCGTGGCCTTCGTCTTCCACATCCACGCCGCCTACTCATTGACCCTCATGAATCATCGGGCGCGACCGGAGGACTACCAGGGCCCCCGAAACTACCTGGCAGCCAACTACGCCAGCCGCACGATGCGCTGGAGCGGCGTCATCTTCGCCGCATTCCTCCTCTTCCACCTCGCCGACCTCACCTGGGGCATCGCCCCGGTGGCCCCCGACACCTGGGCACGGGGAGCGGTGTACGCCAACTTCGTCGCCACCTTCTCCCGGGCACCGGTCACCATCTTCTACGTGATCGCCATGGTGCTGTTGGGGTTTCACCTCTATCACGGGGCCTGGTCGATGTTCCAGAGCCTCGGCATCAACCACCCTCGGTTCAACATGGCCCGACGCTATTTCGCCATCGGGCTCGCCATCCTGGTCGTGGTGGGCAACTCGGTGATGCCGCTCGCAGTGCTCTTCGGATGGGTGGGATAGAGGTGGCATTCGATCTGGACGGCAAGATCCCCGAGGGGCCGGTCGAGGAGAAGTGGGAGAGGCACAAGTTCTCGGTCAAGCTGGTCAACCCATCGAACAAGCGGAAGTTCAAGATCCTCGTCGTCGGCAGCGGACTGGCCGGTGCCTCGGCGGCGGCATCGCTCGCCGAGCTCGGCTACGACGTGGAGGTCTTCACCTTCCACGACTCCCCCCGCCGCGCCCACTCGATCGCCGCCCAGGGTGGGATCAACGCCGCCAAGAACTACAAGAACGACGGCGACTCGGTCTACCGCCTCTTCTACGACACGGTCAAAGGCGGCGACTACCGCAGCCGCGAGGGCAACGTCTACCGGCTTGCCCACGAGTCGCTGAACATCATCGACCAGGCCACCGCTCAGGGTGTCCCCTTCGCCCGGGAGTATGGGGGCCTGCTCGACAACCGCTCCTTCGGCGGCGCCCAGGTGTCGCGCACGTTCTACGCACGGGGACAGACCGGCCAGCAGCTCTTGCTCGGCGCCTATCAGGCTCTCGCCCGCCAAGTGGGTGCAGGCAAGGTCGAGCTGCACACCCGGACCGAGATGCTCGACCTCGTGGTCGACGACGGTCGCGCCGTCGGCATCGTGACCCGGGACCTGATCAGCGGGGCGGTGTCCTCCCATTCCGGGCACGCCGTGGTGCTCGCCACCGGCGGCTACAGCAATGTCTTCTTCCTGTCCACCAATGCCATGGCCTGCAACGCCAGCGCCATTTGGCGGGCGCACCGCAAAGGCGCGGGATTCGCCAACCCCTGCTTCACCCAGATCCACCCCACCTGTATCCCCGCCTCCGACGAGTTCCAGTCGAAGCTGACCCTGATGTCTGAGTCCCTGCGCAACGACGGCCGGATCTGGGTGCCCAAGAACCCCGATGAGAAGCGACCGGCCAACCAGGTGCCGCCCGAGGACCGGGATTACTTCCTGGAGCGGAGATACCCCGCATTCGGGAATCTTGTCCCCCGCGACGTGGCCTCACGTGCGGTGAAGCGGATCGTGGACGAAGGCAAGGGGGTGGGACCGCTCGAGAACGGCGTCTATCTCGACTTCAAGGACGCCATCACCCGGGAAGGTCCCAAGGCGATCGAGGAGCGCTACGACAATCTCTTCGAGATGTACCAGCGGATCACCGACGAGGACCCTTACCAGGTCCCGATGCGGATCTACCCCGCGCCGCACTACACCATGGGCGGGCTCTGGGTGGACTACAACCTGATGACGACCATCCCCGGGCTCTACGCCATCGGCGAGGCCAACTTCTCCGACCACGGGGCGAACCGGCTCGGCGCCTCGGCGCTGATGCAGGGCCTCGCCGACGGCTATTTCGTCCTCCCCTACACCATCGGTGACTACCTCGCCGGGTTCCTCAATCGGCCGCCGGCGAGCACCGACGACGATGCCTTCAAGACGGCTGAGGCCGAGGTCTCGCAACGAGTGGAGCGATTCCTCGCGGCGAGAGGCACCCGCACGGTGGACTGGTTCCACAAGGAGCTGGGGAAGATCATGTTGGAGCACTGCGGCATGTCACGCAACGAGCAGGGCCTGCAAAAGGCGCTCTCGGAGATCCCGGCTCTGTACGAAGAGTTCAAGAGCGACGTCAAGGTGCTGGGGACCGGCGACGGGCTCAACCAGAGCCTGGAGCGGGCGGGGCGAGTCGAGGACTTCTTCGAACTGGCCTCGGCGATGTGTCTCGACGCAGTGCATCGTGAGGAGTCATGTGGCGGGCATTTCCGTGAGGAGTACCAGACCGAGGAAGGTGAGGCGCTGCGCCGCGACGACGAGTTCGCCCATGTTGCGGTCTGGGAGTGGACCGGCGATCCGGCCAAGCCGGAGCTCACCATCGAGCCTCTCTTGTTCGAGAGTGTCAAGCTGACCACCAGGAGCTACAAGTGAGGCCTGCGGCCCGTTTTGCGTTTACCTCCCTGCGTTCTACGCATACAGGTGAGCGGAGCGAGCTGACATGAACATCACCCTTCATGTATGGAGACAGGCCGGGCCGCAGGCACCTGGGGCGTTCAAGACATATCAGGTCTCGCGGATCTCCCAGGAGATGTCGTTCCTCGAGATGCTCGACGTGCTCAACGAGCGTCTGGTCAACCAGGGTGAGGAGCCGGTCGCCTTCGACCACGATTGTCGTGAGGGAATCTGCGGGGCGTGTGGGGTCATGATCGACGGGCGGGCCCACGGGCCCCAGCTCGGGACCGCCACCTGCCAGCTCCACATGAGGAAATTCGAGGACGGAGCCACGATCACGGTCGAACCGTGGCGCGCCGCCGGCTTCCCACTGGTGCGCGATCTGGTCGTCGACCGGAGTTCCTTCGACCGGATCATCGAGGCCGGCGGCTACATCACCGTCGAGACCGGTTCGGCACCAGACGCCAACATGGTCCCGGTCCCCAAGGTGGCAGCCGACACGGCCTTCGACGCCGCAGCCTGCATCGGCTGTGGCGCCTGTGTGGCGGCGTGTCCCAACGGGGCAGCCAGCCTGTTCACCTCCGCAAAGATCGCTCATCTCAACCTGCTTCCCCAGGGTCAGGCCGAGCGTTGGACCCGGACCGAGAACATGGTCGAGGTGATGGAGGAGTACTTCGGATCGTGCACCAATCACGGTGAGTGCGAGAAGGCCTGCCCCAAGCAGATCTCGATCGACTTCATCGCCATGATGAACGCCGACTACGTCAAGGCGAAGATCAAGAATCGAAGGCTGACGGCACAACAGGCATAGTCGACCTGCCTTATTTGGGTCTCTGGCCCCTTGTCACCAATGCCATCGGACGTAGTCTGTCCGGGCTGGGATAACCGCTGAGGGTCGTCTTGAGTCACGCACAGTGAGATCGGGCTCAGACACAGAGGGGCAGAGATGAAGAAGGCGGAGAGCGGAGAGCGAGGCGCCACGCTGGTCGAGGCGGCGTTGGTCTATGCCCTCTTGTTCCTCGCCCTCTTCGCCATCGTCGAGTTCGGGCTTGCGTTCAAGGACTGGCTCTCGGTGAGTCATGCCGCCCGAGAGGGCGCCAGAGCCGGTGCCACCTACGGCGACGATCCCAGGGCCGACATCCAGATCCTGAGGGACGTCGAGCGCACGCTGGCCCCGGCGGGAATCGCAGCCGGTATGGACGTCACGGTCTTCGAGGCAATGCCAGGTGGCGAATCCACCACCTACTCATACACGCCGGGGACCGATTGCAGTGACAACTCACCGGGCAGCATCCTCGTCGGCTGCTGCGACTGGACCCCTTGTCCCGAGCCGTTCCGTGACACCTACACCGTCCCGACTTGGGACCCGGCTGATCGGGATGTGGAGGCCCCCAATCTGGATCGGATCGGGGTCGAGGTGGAGTTCACCCATGTCTGGCTGACGAATTACTTCGTGGGCTCCTCCGATTTCACGACCGCTACCGACTTTCAAATCGAGCCCCAGGTGTTCGAGTCATGAGACGTGACCGCGACCGTGGCACCTCCCTCGTCGAAGTGGGTCTTGTCCTCCCGGTCCTCATCCTGATCGCAATCGGGTTGTCCGAGATCGGGTTCCTGGTGGTCGACTATCTGACTGTCACCAATGCAGCCCGGGAGGGGGCGAGGACAGGTGCCGCCGCGGCCGACTTCGATCAAGGTGGCATCGACGCCGACGACCTGATCCTCGAGGCCGTCGAGGAAGCGGCTTGCAACCTTCGATTCGGTGATCTGGAGATCGTGCGCACCTTCAAGGCGGACTCCGCCGGCGCCCCCATCGTGGGGCTCATGAACGAATACTCGCCGAAGGGGGCGCTCAACTGCGACTCCCCGCTCAATGCCCTGACCTGTGACAACGGCTGCCCATGGCCGGCTTCGGGCCGCGACCGGGTTCCGCCGACGCTCGACGTGCTCGGAGTCGAGGTCGTCTTCTCCCACAACAGCGTGACCGGTCTCTTCCCGTTCCCCACCGTGGACTGGGACGAGACCGCCGTGATGCAGATCGAGCCGGACACCAGGGGCACACAATGAGGAAGCTGCTTCGACTGGCCAGGGACAACGACCGGGGCGCCGCCTTGGCACTGATCGCCTCGTCGATGGTCCTGCTGTTGGGGATGGCCGCATTCGGCTCGGACCTGGCCTGGTTCTACCTGAACGCAAGCCGAGTCCAGCGCGCCGCCGACGCCGCCGCATTGGGTGGGGTCATCTGGCTCCCGGGCCAGCCGGGAACCGCCAACTCGACAGCGATCGACATCGCCCTGCGGAACGGCTACGACGACTCGCTTGCGGATGTCGACGTGATACCGGGTGTGGTACCTGGGGAGCCCAACCAACTAGAGGTCACGGTGCGGGACGTGGTCCCCACTTTCTTCGCCAAGATCCTCGGCTTTGACACGATGACGATCGCCCGGACCGCTACGGCTGAGTTCATCCCGCCCCTGAAGCTGGGCAGCCCGGACAACCAATTTGGCAACAGTTGCGATCCGGAGCAGCCGGGTTGCACCGGGCAAGCCAACTTCTGGGCGAACATCCACGGCAAGTGGACCAGCACCATCATGGGCGACGCCTATTCGTCGTGGTGCGCCACCGCAAGCGATGTCCCAGGGTGTGCGCAGAATCCCATCGCACGAACCGGTGGCTATCTCTACGGGATCGAGTCGGGGTCGTCGTTCACGCTCCAGTTCAACGATCTCGTCTTCCACAACATCACAGACGGCAACCCAACCGGTGATCTGATTCGGACCGGTGATCGCGGCTGTGAGGATTGGGGCAGTTCGGCGGCGGCCGATTGCGGACCGACGATGCACGTCGCCCTCTACGCACCCGATCCGACACCTCTGGACATTTCAGACAACACCCAGCTTTGTGAGGCGACCGTCCCGCCAGAGCCTCAGGTCCCCGACACCGCCGGCTACAGCTTCACGACTCCCGACTCAAAGGCGTGTTGGACGCAATCCGGATCAGGGATCTACGTCGTCCAGGTGAATCATGTCGACCCCGGGTCCACGACCGACCGCGCCGGGCTCAACCGGTATTCGATCAGGTCTACCACCGGAAATCTCTTCGCCCTCGGCGACTTCTCGATCTACAACAACTTCAGCGGCTCGACAACGGCATTCCATCTGGCCGAGGTCCCCACGTACTACCACGGAAAGACATTCGTCGTGGAGCTGTACGACCCGGGCGAGTCGACCGCAGCGGGCACGTTACAGGTCATCGGACCTGACTTGACCGTATTCGACGACGGTGAGTGCCGGATCTATGACCGCGACAACCCCACTCAGGCCTGGGCATTGCAACAGACGATCAGTGCCGGGGACAACTGCCAGGAGACAGTCACCCCTCAGGAGTACAACGGCCGCTGGCTCAAGTTCGAGATGGATCTGCCACCTGAGTACTCGTGCGCCAGCTGCTGGTGGAAGATGAACTACGCCTACACCTCGCCCGTCAACGACACCACCACCTGGCGGGCATACATGATCGGGAACCCGATCCACCTCATCCCCTGAGCCCGGCCGGACCGATGGGCATGAATCAGCCCGGGCGGGCCTCGATGGCGCTCTTCTTCACGCAACCATCCCGACTCCACTAATTTGGA
>JBOGEU010000665.1:0-1067 GCA_050741995.1 Acidimicrobiia bacterium
ATGGCGTTGGTCACGATCTCCGTGGTGACAATGGCCAGCCGTTCGTCACTTGCGCCCTCGGCCCAGTCGAGACCGAGGACGAACCGACGGGCGCGTGGGACCGAGTTCGGGGTCGGCTTCAGGACGATCTCCGCCCGACGCCCATGGTCAACGGACGGGGAGTTGGTGGAAGCGCCCGAGGCTCCTTTCTCGGACCGACCCGGAGTCATGCCAGTGATCTCATTCCCTGTTTCAACACCATGGCCTGATCCGAGGGTAACGTCGGCTGCATAGGCCCGGCACCAGGTCAGGCTACTCATTGGAGGGTTGATGCCTGGCGATCGCTTCATCGAATTGGCGACTGCAGAGGACCGCCATGTTTTAGATGTGCTCTTCAGGCACGCCAGCGAAGCCGTGACCGTCCAGGAGCGATCGGGTCGCCTCCTGTATGCCAACGACGACGCCGCATTGCTCCTCGGGCTGGAATCGGGCGCCGAGCTGGTCTCGGCCCCGCTCGGCGAGATCCTCGCCGATATGGAGATACTGGACCCTTCCGGCAATTTCCTCTCCTGGGACGCTCTCCCCGGGCGAAGGGTGATGAGGGGGGAGCCGTACGTCGAAGAGATCGTTGGGTACCGGTTGAAGGGGGCGCACCGCGCCAAGTGGTCCCGGATTCATGCCAGCCCGATCAAGAACGACCTCGGTGAGGTGGTCCTCGCCCTCAATTTCTTCGAGGACATCACAGATCAGATCCGACGTGACGAGGAGCAGGAGGTTCTCGTCAGCGTCTACGAGGCTCTCGGCTCGAGCCTGGACCTGGAGACCAACGTCCAGGCGCTCGCCCGTGCCCTCGTGCCCCGCGTCGGATCGTGGTGCTCGGTCCACCTGATCGACGAAGTCGGGGCCCTCGCCCCCGTCGCCACCTACTCGCTCTCGGAGGAGGCCCTCCTCCCGGACGATCCGAGTGATGACGGATCGATCTCCGTCGACGACGACAGGATTCAGGCGCGGGTCATCAGATCGCGGCACCCCGAGATCATCGAAGAGATGACAGACACGATGCCGGACGAGCTCGAGAAGCGTATGGG
>JBOGEU010000666.1:0-1651 GCA_050741995.1 Acidimicrobiia bacterium
TGGCGTGCGGTCGCGCCGCTGGCGCGAATCTCGTCCCGAGACTGCGGCGGCAGGCTGTCGTAGTCGAGATACCCGGCCAGGCGCCCCAATCCGATTCGTGCCGATGACGAGGCAAGTGCGGAGACCCGGCCCATGAGGTCATAGGAGCTTCCGTCGTCGGTGGGTGTCGCCGACGACGCCGGCAGGGTGGAGTCCACCAGCACTATTCCGGCGACCTCGTCTGGATCGCTGGCTGCAAAGGTGAGGGTGTAGAGCCCGCCGAAGGAGTGCCCGGCCAGGACATATGGGCCTGGGACGTTTCCGCGGTGCAGCAATGTGTGCAGGTCCTTGGCAATCTGCGAGCCGTCCTGGGTACCTTCAGCGGGGTCACTCCAGCCGCGACCGGCCCGGTCGTAGGCACAGACGCGGGAGTCCCTGGCCACGGCCGGCGCTATCCAACCGAAGACCGAAGAGAAGTCGCCGCCACCGGCCTCGAGGACCACAGTGGGACTGCCTGAGCCGGTGCAATACAGGTGCAACCGGTGGCCGCCGACATCGACCAACTGACCAGACATCGGGTAGGCGTTCGCATCGACCGCCCCGAGAACGGTTTCGTAGCCGCCCGCAACCGAGGCAAGGGCCAACATGGCCATCACCGGGTAGAGCAGCCATCGTCGGCTTCGACTCCGCAGCTGCCGATGGGCCTCCACGATCATCCAAACCACCAAAGCCAGCAGGGCCGGGGGCCATACCCAGGTGAGCACCTCGTGCACGGAGTCACCGAACCCAAGCAGGAGAAGACCGCTCACGCCCATGAAGACTGCGGGCGCCGCGGCCCATCGCTGGGGTTGGTCGGTAAGCCGCACCGAGAGCATGGCCAACATCGCCCAGCCCAGCGCGAATCCGAGCAGAACTGCGCCGGTGACAGCGCTCTCCTCTGCAGGAATGAACGGTGCGGCGACGAGAAGCAGGGCGACGACTACGCCAGTGGCCAGCGACCCGGCCACAATCCAACCGATACGACCACCCTGCGGGGAGCCGGGGCGGGTGACCTTGCGGGCCGTGTCGCTGTCTTGGGGGCTGGGAACGGGGGTGGTGGTCATGACCCGACCATGAGCTGCATCAGGTAAGTCTTGCTTGCCATGGGAGACCGACGAGATCGGCGCTGAGACGCCACAGTCGGGCGGTGGTGGCGCGGTCATAAGAGGAGGCGTGGGACTTCTTCTCGCTTCGATTGACGAAGTAGCGACCCGTGACGCCCTCCAGCTCAGGCGAGCTAGCCAGGTAGACCGCGGTGTCCGCACCCTTCTTCGGGCTCCTCATGAACGGTCGCGCCACGAGAACGATGGGGGCCATCGGCCGGGAGGGATCCTCCCTGCTGAAGGAGGTGCTGGTCATGCCGGGATGGAGCGCGGTCGCAGTCACGCCGGTCCCCTCCAGCCTCGTGGCGAGCTCATAGGTGAACATCACATTGGCCAGCTTCGACTGGTTGTAGGCCCGCTGCCCGGAGTAGCTGCGCTCGCCCTGCAGGTCGTCGAAGTCGATCTTGCCGTTGGCTTGGGCGCCGGACGACACGGTGACGATCCGGGCCGGGGCGCTCGCTTTGAGCCGGTCGAGCAGCAGGTCGGTGAGCAGGAAGCCCGCGAGGTGGTTGACGGCGAAGGTGTGCTCC
>JBOGEU010000667.1:0-1001 GCA_050741995.1 Acidimicrobiia bacterium
GCCCGGTGCGGTGGAGGCCCTGCAGGAGCTCGATGCCAAGGGACATGAGATCGTCATCGTGACCATGAAGCCCCGATTCGCCGTCGAAGACACCCACCAATGGATCGCTGCCCACGAGATCCCTGCATCCGAGATCCACATCCTCGAGGACAAGTGGCGGGTCGACTGCGACGTCTACCTCGACGATGGGCCGCACATCCTTCCCGGGCTGCTCAGGCATCGACCGGACCGGGTGATCTGCCGTTATGTCCGGCCCTGGAACGAGCCGCTGCCCGGAGCGATCGATATTCGCGACTTCGACGAATTTCGCGCTCTCGTCATGCGGCTGGAATGAGGCTGCGGCCGGTCACTAGGGTCGTCGCGCGCGAGCCGGGGTTATCGCCGCCCATGGGAGAATTAGGAGACAATATGAAGAGAAGAGCCCTTTGGGCTTGTTTGGTCGTGATCGCTCTGGTCGTCGCCGCCTGCCGTGGAGGCGGGGCAGAGACGACGACCACGGCCGGAGAGCCGGACGCCACGACGACCACGGCCGCTCCGGAAGCGACCACCACCACCGCCCCCGCTGAGCCCGAGCTGGGATCACCGGAACGACCGGTCCAGGTCCTGTTCGTCCCGTCTGTGGACGCTCAGGTCATGGTCGCCGGTGGAGAGGTCATGGACCAGGCCCTGGAAGAAGCGACAGGCCTCAGCTTCGAGGTGAGCATCCCGACCTCCTACGCAGCCACCATCGAGGAGATGTGCGCCGCTCCTGAGGACACCATGGGATTCATCCCCGGGTTCGGCTATGTGCTGGCCGCCAACCTGTGCGGCGTCGACGTCGCATTCAAGGCGGTGCGCTTCGGGTTCGGTGTCTACTGGGCACAGGTCCTCGTCCCCCGTGACAGCGACATCGAAGGCCTCGAGGATCTCGACGGCCTGACCTGGGCAATCCCCGACCTCGGGTCCGGGTCCGGTTACCTGGTCCCGCTGGTGATGCTCAACGAGGCCGGGGTGACGCCGGC
>JBOGEU010000668.1:0-5170 GCA_050741995.1 Acidimicrobiia bacterium
GCCCGGTCTGGGCCCAGACAGTTCGCTGCTCTGCATCGAGGTGAATCCCCTTCATCGAGGAGAGGTCGAGCACGATCCCACTATCGGTGACACCGTGCCCCGCCAGGCTGTGACCCCCGCTGCGAATCGCCAATTCGACACCGGAGTCACGGGCGAGTGAGACGGCGTGAGCCACCCCTTCGGCGTCCGTGGGCCGGATGACCAATGCGGGGCGGCGGTCGATCCCGTAGTAGACGGCGCGGGCCTCGTCGTAGCCCGGGTCGTCGGGTGTGATCACATCGCCCTTGATCTCTTCTCGCAGCTCCGGGATCGAGATCGTGGCCGGCTCAATGGCTGGGTTCTGCATGTCTGGCTCCTTTGCACGTGAGGGGAAGACGGGCCACCTGGCTGTCCCTCATCGACTTAGACCGCTACTGATGGAAGAATTGATCGAAATCGGAGTCAGGTCATCGGGCATAAGACCTATTCACGGTCCGACTCGGGGCCTAGCCGCGCAGAGAGGGTGCTCATGACCGAATTCGCCACGACCGACGTTCACCGTTCCGCGGCGCCGACGCCCGATGCGCTCGAGGAGTACCGCAGCGAGCTGACGGCATATGCCTACCGGATGCTGGGGTCGGCATTCGAGGCCGAGGACGCAGTGCAGGAGACCCTGGTCCGGGCCTGGCGGGCCTCGGATCGCTTCGAAGGCCGGTCTGCCCTGCGCACCTGGCTGTATCGAATCGCCACCAACGTGTGCTTCGACATGTTGAAGGGAAGGCAACGTCGAGCTCGCCCGATGGACCTCGGCCCGGCGTCCACGGCCGACACGGCACTTTCGCCGCCGCTGCCCGAGGTCACCTGGATCGAGCCGATTCCGGACAGCCTGTTGCTGCCCCGAGACGCAGATCCGGCCGAGGTGGCCGTCTCTCGCGAGTCGGTTCGTCTTGCCCTGATCACGGCCCTGCAACGCCTCCCGGCCCGGCAACGGGCGGTGTTGATCCTGCGCGATGTCCTGCGTTGGACGGCGGATGAGGTCGCCGGGCTGCTCGACACCACGGTCGCCTCGGTCACCAGCGCATTGCAGCGAGCCCGGGCGACCCTGGCCCAGATCCATCCTGAGGAAACCGATCCCTACCGTCCCATGGACGAGGAACAGGCCGCCTTGCTCGCCCGGTACGTGGATGCATTCGAGCGCTACGACCTCGACTCGCTGGTGGCTCTGCTCCACGAGGACGTCGTGCAGTCGATGCCCCCGTATGAGGTGTGGCTGCGGGGGCATGGCGAAATCCGGGGTTGGTTCCTTGGGGCCGGCATCGGCTGCCGCGACTCGGTCGTGGTGCCGGTGGAGCCGGCCAATGGGCTGCCCGCCTTCGGCCAGTACAAGCCGGGACCGGAGGGTGGCTACGTTCCCTGGTCGATCCACGTGTTGGAGATCTCAGGGGGCCGCATCGCCGGGCTCAACTACTTCCTCGACACCGCCCGGCTGTTCCCCCTGTTCGGGTTGCCCCTCGCCTACGAGGGATGATTCGTCGCAAACCGGCAGGATCTCGGCCAAACCACAGAGATCCAGCAGTTCTTGGAGACGAGGCGAGGCGTATCGGAGATGAATCGACCACCCCAGTTCCCTGACGCTGATCTCGAGCCGGGCCAGCGAATCCACCGTGCCCAGATCGGGAGCAGTTACCCCACCGACGTCACAGACGACGGGGGCCCTGCTCGCCTCCTCTTCTGGGGTCAACGGCCTGTCTCCTCTTGGCTGCTCGTGATTGCAGACCTCTCCGGCGAGGAAAACTGATCGGGTCGACTACTTCTCGGAGGCGCCGCACTAGAGCTGGCCGGAGCCGATCAGGCCATCCAGCGTCTTCGTGTAACCAGGATCGTCGTAGCGGCTGAGGAGGAATGCGCTGGAGTAGTCGGGGAGGCCGGCCCCCGCGATGTGACGGGCCAGCAGGTCGGCGGCGCCCGCGGCGACCATCACCCCGAATCCCGAGAGGCCGGCCATGAGGTGGAAGCCGGCCGGCCCGGCGGGGCCGATCAGGGGCCGATTCTCCGTGGTCTTCGTGTAGTAGCCGCCATCCACGACCGACTGCGGGAGACGGTCCCGGTAGACGCCGAGCCCGGGGATCATGGTGGTCAGCCCGCGCATTACGACCTCGGGGTAGAGCGGGTCTTCGGGTAAGGGCCACACGGGAGCCTGCACCCGGCCGTGATACTCCCAGAGCGCGAGCAGAAAGGGAGAGTCGGTCCCGCCCTCGGGCCGCCCATGGCAGTAGATGGGCATCTCCCCGAGCAGGTCCTCTCTGCCCTCCCCGGTCAGGGCCCGGCGCTCTTCGTCGCTCCAGTCGAGGCGCTGGGTGTCGCTCCAGATGATCATGGGGGCGTCGCGGGGCACCACCCCGAGATGCTCCCGAAATGCGACCTTCAGGTGCAACTCCGAGAACAGCGGGAGGTCGACACCGGCCATCCCGGCGATCCCGGCAGCCATCGGCCCGGCGGCGTCGACGACGGCCTCTGTCTCGACGTGGCCACCGTCGGAGAGCTGCACCCCCCGAACCACCCCGGAGTCGATCTCGATCCCGCTGACCGCATCGGTCACGACCTCGGCGCCGGCATCCCGGGCGCGATCGAGCATCCAGGCTCCAAGCTGTTGGGCGCTGAGCCACCCGGCCCGCCTCACATGGATCGCTCCGACGGCCGCCTCGGTCACATACGGGAAGTGGTCGCGCACGGTGTCCGGCCCGACCAATATGTCCGCCCCCTCGGGAGCGGCATGAAACCCCTCGAGCGGCGAGATGCGATAAGGGATGGGCCCGGGATGAAAGCGCACTGGCCCCGCCCCCAGGGTCGAGGTGTGATGGGCATCCTCCACCATGCGCTGGAAGCGCTTCTCGTGGCCGGTGACGAAGAGATAGCCGCGCCGGCTGAGCCCGAAGACATTCCCGGAGCTGGTTGCCATCTTCTCGAGAAGGTCGATCGACCGATTCATGAGCCCGACCATCGGCTGGTTGGGCCACCAATTGCGGTAACACTCGGTCGACTTGTCGGAAGTGAGTGTGAGTGGGGGCCGGGGGTCGACGACGATCAACCGGTCGACCCCGTGCTCGACCGAGAGCTGATATGCGGCGGACACCCCGGCGATGCCGGCGCCGACGACGACGACGTCCGCGCTGCGGCTCATGTCATCTGGTGAGGTGGTCGCGCACCTTTGCCGCCACCGCAGCCCCGGTGAAGCCGAGCTTCTCGGCTATCACCGTGTCGGGGGCGGAGGCCCCGAAATGGTCGATCCCGATCATGAGGCCGTCATCGCCGACGATGCGCTCCCATCCGAAAGTCGCCGCGGCCTCGATGGACACCCGGGGCGCAGTGCCCAGTGTCTCTGACCGGTAGTCGTCGCTCTGGTCTGCGAACAGCTCCCAGCAGGGGAGGCTCACCACCCGGGCCGAGATATCGGCCTTCGCCAGCTCGTCGGCGGCCTCCAACGCCACATGAACCTCGGAGCCGGTGGCGATCAGGGTCACATCGCTCCCATCGCGAAAGACGTAGCCCCCTTTGGCCACGCCTCCCGGGTGCAGCTCGAGGGTGGGGACGTCTTGCCGGGTGAGCACCAGCCCGACCGGGCCGTCTCTTCGGTTGAGGGCCACCTCCCAGGCGGCGATTGTCTCATGAGCGTCGGCGGGTCGGATCACCCAGAGATCCGGCATGGCCCGCAGCGACGCCAGGTGCTCGATCGGCTGATGAGTGGGCCCATCCTCGCCGAGAAAGACCGAGTCGTGGGTCCAGACGAAGAGCGAAGGGGCCCGCATCAGTGCCGAGAGCCGGACCGCTGGCCGCATGTAGTCACTGAAGACGAAGAAGGTGGCGGCGTAGGGCCGCAATCCCCCATGGACCGCCATCCCGTTGACCGCACAGGCCATGGCGTGCTCTCTCACCCCGAACGGGATGTCACGGGAGGCGGGATCGGCTGACGAGAAGCGACGGGAGGTGTCGATGACCGTCTTGGTCGAGGCGACCAGGTCGGCCGCTCCGCCGATGAAGCCCGGGACCTTCTCGGCGATCTCGGCAAAGACCTTCCCCGAGGCGGACCTGGTGGCCAGCTTGCTCCCCGTCTCGAAACCTGGCCCCTCCAGGCTGACCGTGGACGGTGAGTGGAGCAAGTCCCAGAGGCTTCGCCTTTCCACGTCTGCCGTTTCCAACCGCTTCTCCCAGCGAGCGTGCTCCTCCTTGCCCCAGGCCATGGCGCTCTCGAAGAAGTCATAAACCTCGGGATCGACGTGAAACGGGGAGTCGATCGGAAAACCCATGGCCTCCTTGGCCAGCCTGATCTCGTCGTCGCCGAGGGGGGAGCCATGTGCGGCCGCGGTGTCCTGGGCGTTGGGGGCGCCGGCGGCGATATGGGTGTGGCACACGATGATGGAGGGCCGGTCCTCGATGCCGATCGCGGCCTCGATCGCCTCGGCGACTGCATCACGATCATGTCCGTCGATGTCCTGGGTGTGCCAGCCCTGGGCGTCGAAGCGCTCGACTACGTCCTCGATGAAGGTGATGTCGGTCGATCCGTCGATGGAGATGCCGTTGTCGTCGTAGAGGTAGATGAGACGTCCCAGCCGGTACCGGCCGGCGAGGGACGCGGCCTCGGCGCTTACCCCCTCCATGAGGTCGCCGTCGGAGACGAAGCCAAAGGTGCGGTGGTCGACCAACTCCTCGCCGAGCCGCGCCCTGAGGTGCATCTCGGCCATGGCCATGCCCACCCCGCTGGCGAATCCCTGGCCGAGAGGCCCGGTGGTCATCTCGATCCCCAGCTTGTGATTGATCTCCGGGTGCCCGGCGGTGTGGCTACCCCACTGCCGGAAGTTGCGCAGGTCCCCGAGGGACATCGGGAACCCGGAGAGATGCAGGAGTGAGTAGAGGAGCATCGATCCGTGCCCGTTCGAGACCACGAATCGGTCCCGGTCGGGCCAGTCGGGAGCGTCCGGGTCGACCTTGAGGAACCGGCCCCAGAGCGTCACCGCGATGTCGGCCATGCCCATTGGCATCCCCGGATGGCCGCTGTTGGCCTTTTGGACGGCGTCCATGGCAAGGGCCTTGATCGTGTTGACCGCGAGTTGTTCGGTTGCGTTGCTCTCCATCGAGACCGAGCGTACCCCGGCGCCCGAGGGCCTAACCACTCACCCTCCGGGTCGGCACTGCT
>JBOGEU010000669.1:0-5100 GCA_050741995.1 Acidimicrobiia bacterium
TGTTGGGCAACGGCTCTCGTGTCGCCGCCGCCAGCTCCGGCGGATTCTCATTGAAGGGCGCCTCTTTCACACCGGCCCGGCTCGCAGAGCTGTCCAAGATGGACGGTGGGATCGTGCTCGACGACACATGGTCGACCATCGTCGAGGCCGGGGTGCACTTCATCCCGGACGGTTCGATCCCGACCGACGAGACCGGGGCCCGGCACCGCACGGCGGAGAGAATGGCCGTCCAGACTGGGAAGCCGGTGGTCGCCGTCAGTGAGGGCCGCAAGGTGGCAACGCTGTTCTACGGAGCGCAGAAGCTCGAGCTGGCCTCCCCGATGGAGGTCGCCGCCCATGTCAACCAGGAGTTGCAGAGCCTCGATCGCCTGCGGAGTCGGCTCGACGAGGCGGAGTCGAGGCTGACACGTCTCGAGGTGGCAGGGCTGGCCACCTACCGCTCGGTGGTGACCGTCCTGCAACGAGCAGAGTTGGTCGAGCGTCTGGGGCGAGTGGTGGAGGCACGGACCCTCACCCTCGGAGAAGAGGGCCGCATCGTCTATCTCCAGCTCAGCGACCTCCTGTCAGGGGTCGAGTTCACTACGCGGACGGTCCTTCGCGACTATGTGAAGCCAAACCGCCCGAACACGGTGCGTCGCGCCCTCGAGGAGCTCACCGCTCTGCCTGGCAGCGATCTCGAGGACCCGAGTCGGGTGGGCAAGGAGATGGGTTTCCCCGACCTCGACGAGCCGGCCGACCCCAGGGGATTTCGCCTGTTGTCCCAGGTGGGGCGGATGCCGGACTCGGTGCGTGACGACATCGTCAGGCATTTCGGGTCCATCTCCCGGCTCCTGAACGCAAGTGTCGAGCACCTGCTCCACGTCGAGGGAGTGGGAGAGACCAGGGCCGGGCAGCTGCGGACGTACTTCGACCGCCTCCTCGACAGCGCCAGCGAGTGGGAGCCCGTCCTCGATTGACGTCGAGCACCGGTACACTCCGCCCTCGCATATGCCTTCAGTAGCTTCGAAATACTCGGTAGGGGACAAGGTCGTTCACCCACAGCACGGGGCAGCCACGATCCAGAAGCGGGTCAAGCAGGAATTCGGCGGAAAGAAGCAGGATTACTTCGTCTTGGACATCGCCACCGAGCAACTGACCGTGATGGTCCCGCTGGACCGGGTGGAGGACCTCATCCGCCCGGTCATCTCCAAGACCAAGTCGCGCGACGTGCTCAAGTCCCTCAAGGGCGAGCCGGAGGAGGCCGGGGCCAACTGGAGCCGCTGGTACAAGGTCTTGAACGAGAAGATGACCTCGGGCGACATCTTCCAGGTGGCGGAGGTGGTGCGTGACCTCTCGTTCGCCCAGCAGACCAAGGGGATCAGCCCGGCGCTGAAGAGGATGCTCTCCAAGGCCCGCCTCACCCTCAGCTCCGAGCTCGCATTCAGCCTCGAGATCGACGAGGAAGAGGCGATCAAGAAGCTGGATCGGGCCCTGCCCAAGGTCGAGCCGGACGAGGAGTGAACGTCGTGCCGCCCACCGGAATCCGGGTGGGCTGGGGGTTCGACGCCCACCGCCTCGACGGTGATCCACCGCTGATCGTCGGTGGCACCACCGTTTCGGAGTCGGTGGGCGCATCGGCGACGTCAGACGGCGATGTTCTGGCCCACGCCGTGACCGACGCCCTGCTCGGGGCGAGCGTGCGGGCCGACATCGGGGCCCATTTCCCCTCGGACGACCCGGCCATGAAAGATGTCGACTCGCTATTCCTGCTGAGAGAGGCGACGACCATGGCGGCGGCGGCCGGGTGGCAGGTCGCCCATGTCGATGCGACCGTCATCGTCGAGGAGATCCGGATCTCTCCTCACCGGGACGCCATGAGGGGGAACCTGGCCGGGGCGCTCGGCATCGGCGTCGATGCGGTCTCCGTCAAGGCCACCACCACCGATGGTCTCGGACTCATCGGTCGCGGTGAGGGACTGGCCGCGGTGGCGGTCGTCACGGTGACGGCCCTGTCGTAACATTCTCCGATGCTCCGCCTCAACAGCACGTTGGAACGCGCCCTCGTCCCTTTTCGGCCGCGGGACGAGGGGAAGGTGGGCATGTACGTGTGCGGGCCGACGGTGCAGGGGGCGCCTCACATCGGTCATGGCCGGTCGGCGGTGGCTTTCGACGTCATCCGCCGCTACCTGATGTGGAAGGGATACGCCGTCACCTACGTCCGCAACGTCACCGATATCGAGGACAAGATCATCGCCGCGGCAGCCGAGTCCGGCCAGAGCGTCGAATCGTTGGCTGAGGCGATGACCGCCCGATTCATAGCCGGCTACCAGGCGCTGGGAGTGCTGGCGCCCGACCTGGAGCCCAAGGCCACGGAGCACGTCCCGGAGATCATCGAGATGATCGAGGTGCTGGTCGATCGGGGGCTGGCCTATCCGTCGGAAGGCGACGTGTACTTCTCGGTTCGCGCCTTCGACGGATACGGGAAGCTCTCCGGGCGCAATCCCGACGAATTGCGATCCGGGTACCGGATCGAGGTGGAGGAGTCGAAACATGACCCGCTCGACTTCGCCCTGTGGAAAGGGGCAAAGCCGGGAGAGCCGTGGTGGGACTCGCCCTGGGGCCGGGGGCGCCCGGGATGGCACATCGAATGCTCGGCGATGGCCAATAAGTACTTAGGGGAAGCCTTCGACATCCATGGTGGGGGCACCGACCTCATCTTCCCCCATCACGAGAACGAGATCGCCCAGAGCGAGGGAGCCACCGGGACCACATTTGCCCGGTACTGGCTGCACAACGGGATGGTCAATCTCGGTGGGGAGAAGATGGCCAAATCGACGGGGAACCTGGTCGATCTGGCCTCGATAATCGAGAGACGGGGCGGGCGGGGGCTTCGTCTCCTGTTCCTGCGCGCCAATTACCGATCGCCGATCGATTACTCGGAAGAGCTGCTCGACGAGGCCGACGATGCGCTCGACAGGCTGCAACGGTTCCGGGATCGGGCCACACCGGGCGAGCCCGACGCTTCGGCCATCGACAGGTTCACCGAGGTCATGGACGACGACTTCGGGACGCCACAGGCGGTGTCGCTCCTGTTCGATCTGGTGCGCGAGGGCAACCGTGCCCTGGACGAAGGTGGGGTCGCCTCGTCGATCGCCGCGGCGGTCGAGGTCATCGTCGGGGTTCTCGGCCTCGACGACGCCATGCCCGCCAGGGAGCCGACGCTCGATCTCGGTGACCTGCCGTCGCGCTTTGGCCTCATCGGTGATGGCGACGAGCTGGTCGAGAGGCTGGTCGATCTTCGGAACCGGGCCCGTGAAGATCGGAGATACGACGACGCCGACGCCATCCGTGACGGGCTGGAACGGGCCGGTGTGATCCTGGAGGACGGCCCCGATGGCACCCGCTGGCTACGGAAATAGGGTCGAAGGCCTGCACGCGGTGGCGGCCGCAGTGGAGGCAGGTCGGGTGAGAAGGCTCTGGGTGGAGTCCGGACGGCTGAGACGGCCAGAGGTCCGTTCGATCATGGACGGATTCGAGCGCCAGGAGGTGTCTGTCGTCGAGGATGTCCGCTCACTCGCAGAGACCGATGCCCCACAGGGGTTGATCGCCGACTGCATTCCGATCGCACCCATCCCGCTCGACCGGCTGGCCGGCGGGGGAGCGGCCATCATGGTTCTCGACCACATCGAGGACCCGCACAACGTGGGGGCCATCGCACGCAGTTCTCTTGCTGCCGGCATGACCGGGATGATGATCTCGGCGAAGAGGCAGGCGCCGTTGTCGGCTGCAGCCTTCAAGACGGCGGCCGGCGCCCTGGAGAAGATGCCGGTCGCGGTGGTCGGCTCCATCGCCGAGGCTCTCAACCGTCTCAAGGCTGTGGGGGTTTGGATCGTCGGTCTCGAGCCATCGGCGACTTCGTCCCTGTTCGGGCTGGAGATCCTCACCGAGCCGGTTGCGGTCGTGATCGGGGCGGAGGGCGCCGGCCTCGGCGTGCTCACCGCCAGGCGCTGCGACGTCCTGGCCTCGATAGCGATGGCGGGGGCTACCGACAGCCTCAACGCCTCGGTTTCCGCTGCCCTGGCATGCTTTGAGATAATGAGGGTCCGCCGAGACGCCTCGGCCGCGCCGGGTTAGCTCAGTCGGTAGAGCAGCTGTCTTGTAAACAGCAGGTCGTCGGTTCGATTCCGGCACCCGGCTCCACAGTGCGTAGGCCTTTGTGCCCACCTGAGTGGTCGCAGCCTGTCAAAGCCAACCACCCCAGGCGCGGATCATGCCCCTTGTCGTCCAGCCGGCCAAAGGTCATCGCTACACCACTCCCGGCCAACTGAAGCACGCCCTCTTCCTCGTCGCTCTCGACATCGACGGTTGGAGTCCAAATCAGATCCGTGGGCACTCGGCACCCAAATCCTCAACTAAAACCTGGTGCACAAATACGCTCACCACATGCTCACTGATGAGGATCGGACAATCCTCGAGTTCGAACGGGACTGGTGGTTGGAGCCGGGGCCCAAAGACCAGGCCATCGAGTTCAGCCTGGGTCTGCCCGCCGACGCCTATTACGACCGTCTCCTGGCCATCGTCGCCATGGCTGAGTCGTACCGGGTCGATCCCTTGACCGTGACCCGAGTCAGGTCGATGATCGAGCCCGACCCCGCCGGAGAGGCGGCAGTCTCATGAACCGGGGCAGGCACGCCTCGGCATCGGCGAGCTCGTTCTACCGCGACCTGGTGATGATGGTGATCGGCATCCTGTTGGTCGGTGCCGCGGTATTCCTGCTCCTCTACCTGTTCTCCGGGGATCCCGATCCGGTGGCAGCCGGGACGACTACGAGCACGTCGACACAGCCCAGCAATCCCGACACCACTGAGCAGTCGACGACCACAACGCTGGCGGAGACGCCGACCACCGCCGGCCCGGCAACCTCCACCACGGTGCCGGTGCGCCCGCCGGACGAGGTCCGGGTAGTGGTCCTCAACTCGATCGGCCTGGACGGGGCGGCCGGGCGGAAGACCCAGCAACTGGCCGATGCCGGGTATCAGACCCAGCAGGCCGGGGACCTCGAGGCTGAGCAGGATCCATCGCGCATTTGGTATAGAGAAGGGTTCGCCGCCGAGGCCAATG
>JBOGEU010000670.1:0-1052 GCA_050741995.1 Acidimicrobiia bacterium
GGTCACACCCGGATCTCGACCGCTGCCACCTTCGGCCGTGATCTCCATGCTGCCGTTCCCAACCTTCATCGAGGACGTCCCCGGGTCGAAGGAGATCGCGTTCCCCACTACTCGGGTATCGGGTTGAAGCATCAATGGAGTGACCCTAAGGACACCCAAGGACAGGAGGCCTGAAGTGGGGTTGTCCATAGCTGTCCCTAGGTCCGAGCCATTGTTTACCCCACTCTGCGAAGTCTGTGACACGCCAGGCGATCTCGTGTTCGTCCGCGGCTTCTGGATGCACGCCGACTGCGCTCCAGGAGTCTGGAGAGCAGAAGATCCTCGTCTCCCCGATCCTTGGCGGCAGCCCAAAGACTCTGAGGAGGAGTCTCGATGACCGAGACCGAACGCCTCGCCCTCGATATCGCTCGAAGGTTCCTCCGGAGCCATGTCTGTGACGTCTGTGGCAAGCAGTGGATCACAGCGGCGTCGACGGCGGTGCTTATGCATAAATGCCGGGCTCCTCGTCGCGGCATCTCCCGATTCGTCGGCCTCGAAGAGTCGAACGCGGTTCGAGATCGAGCTTGGGCTGAGAAGACGTTGGGCCTCAAGCCGATTGCTGAGGCCATCGAGGCCGCGGTCGGCGGTCCCGACGCCTGGTACACCGATGACGAGGAGGAGTGATGAGGGACCGTCCTACGACCACCATGTTCGGCATCCGCATGAGCCGGGCCGATCCGGCCGTGTTCTGCCCGATCTGCCGGGCGCAGCTCCCGGTCGACATCGACTCGATCAACACGCACATGGAGTCTCATCGGGTGGTCGAACCGACTCCGACGCTGCGCGCTCTGCTCGCCTACTGGTGGCGTCGATTCCGGGCCTGGTTGCCGTGGTGAAAGGCCTGGTCCTGCTCCTCGACGATGATGTTCTCGGCGAGCTGGTCGAGACCGCCGCTCACGGCGCGTTGGACAGGATCAGGATGGGCCACCCGCCTACCGAGAATCTGCAACGTGCCATCGCCATGATGACTCGTGAGTACTCATCGCATGACGGGAACGCGAAAACCGGTGATG
>JBOGEU010000671.1:0-1107 GCA_050741995.1 Acidimicrobiia bacterium
CCTACGCCGTGCTCGACGACCGCAAGGACTTCGCCCTCGTCCGCCTCGACCCAGGTGTCGAAGCCGATCCGGCCATGGCGCATTTCGGAGGGCCGATCGGCGTCAACGACGACCTGACCCAGGATCCCGTCGTCCTGCATTGGTACGGGCAGTCACCAGTCGGCGTCGTCGTCCCCGCCCGCACGGGCGTCGCACCGAACATGCCGAACCCCGATCACGTGTACTTCGTTGCCCCCGGCGGCCCCGGCGACTCGGGGAGCGGAGTGATCAGCGACGACGGTCGGGCCGTGGGCGTCCTGGTGACCGGAGGAGTCCACATCGGCGACAACGCAGGGGGGCTTCCGGAGTTCGGTGACATCGGCATCACCCGCATCAGCCCGCAGATGGAACGGGCCGCCGAGATGCTCGGGACCGGCCTCGAACTCGTGACCGTCGGCCAGTAAGAGGCGAACAGAATCCGGTTCACCCTTCCCCTTCGGGTGCCACTTCACCGGCCTTACGAGTTTGGGAAGTTCTCGGCCGGGGTGCGCCGAGGGGTGTGCGGCGCGGGTATGCCTCGTGTATGGCAAACGAACACCAGCTCACCGTGGGAGCCGCATTTCCTGACCTCGAGCTGCCCGACCACAGCGCCCAGGTCCGCCGGCTCTCGGAGCTGATCGGAGCAGATCCGGTCCTGCTCCAGTTCTACCGGGGCTGGTGGTGTCCCAAGGAGCAGGCTTTCTTGCGCAGGCTCACGCTCCTCCAGGACGAAGCCGAGGTCGCCTACACCCGCTTCGTGTCCGTGAGCATCGACCCGCCCGAGGTGGCCGCCGCCTTCCGGGCCGGACTGGGGGCCCGCTGGACGTTCCTGTCCGACAACGAGCGAGTCTGGATCGACCGGCTGGGCCTGACCGAGACCACCGACACCACCAACCTTCCGTATCTTCCCTCTGTCTTCGTCCTGCGACCCGACCTGGTGATCCACTCGGCGTACGACGGCTACTGGTTCTGGGGCCGCCCCAGCAACGAGGAGCTGCGAGGCGACTTCCGGGACGTGAGCCGCCTCGTCAGGCCCGACTGGGACGCGCCGCGGCCATGAGCTGGCGCTGGTTCGCCCTCGTCCCCGAC
>JBOGEU010000672.1:0-4991 GCA_050741995.1 Acidimicrobiia bacterium
AACGCCCAATTCATCGCACCCAGCGCCAGCCCGAGCGCCAGCACCGGTCGCCAGTCCGCCGCGGTGCGACCATCCAGCCGGGGGCGGGCCAAGGCGAGCAGGATCAGCGAACTCGTGACGAGTCGCAGCAGCACCATCCCGATCGGCGGGATCTCGCCGAACAGCCCCTTCGAGACCGCCGCGCCGAACTGCACCGACAGGATGCCGATCAGAACCAGCCACACGGGTGACAAACGAGCACCAGGCAACGGCTCAGCCTATAGCCAATACAAGGGCAGCCCGATCCAGGGCGCTTGCGTCAAGGTTGACGTACCAGTCGCAGGTAGTCGACACCTTGGTATTCCCGAGCATCGCCGCAAGTGTCGCCATTTCGACTCCAAGCCGAATCCAACGCGTCGCTGCGTGATGGCGTAGATAGTGCCAAGTCGCATCCCGGGGCCAACCTGTGACCTTGTCCGTGTGCCGGCGGAAGACCTTGCTGTGATGGGACCTGCAGAAAGAATTGCCACTGCATCATCGGGATGCTCCTCGCCCCCGCTCCAGATCAGAGCTGCCTCCTCGTGAGCTATCTCCTCGGAACGAACCAAGGTTGTGGCTCGTCGGTCTCGTTGTCGCTTTCCCTCGGTCCAGATGACCCGGTATCGTTCGGGTTGCGTATTGACAACTCGAACTGGTCCAGCCTGGTAGACCGACTTGGTTGGGTTCGCAGTCCTTGCCACTGGTTGTCATGTTGGTTCTGGCAGCCAACCGACGAGGACCACATGCCAGGAATTCATAACGCATCAAATGCGGGTGTAGTTCAATGGTAGAACACGAGCTTCCCAAGCTCGGGGCGAGGGTTCGATTCCCTTCACCCGCTCCACGAGTCGCCCGTCTCCTGTCCTGGTGGTGGGATTACATGCTCATCCTCGCCTGGCTTCTCGTCGTCTTCCTGGTGCTCGGTCTGCCCCAGATCCTGGGCTGGATCGATTTGTCCGCGATCTGGGCCGATCAGACGAGCGCCGACCTCGCCATCACGATTCTCACCGTCATCCCCTACTTCTTCTATCTCACATGGTCCGAGGGGAAGAGCCCACACGCAACGTGGGGCAAGCGTCGGGCCAGGCTCGCAGTATCCGACAGAGAGGGCCGCCCGCCACGAGGAAGCTCGGTCGTGGCGCGCAACCTGGTCAAGGTCTTGCCATGGCAGCTCGGCCACATGGGGACGACCAGGCTGGTCGACGTGACCGAGGTGCCGGCCCTCGCCATCACGTTCCAGACGGCATCCCTCGTGCTGCTCACCTTGATCGTCCTCCCGGTCCTGCTCGGCCATCGTGGCCTCCATGATGTGCTCGCCGGCACGACGGTCGAGCAGAGTCGGGTCCCTCAGTCGCCGTGACGCCAAAGCTCTGAGACGTCGGCGTGCTCCGCCGTCTCCGGGTTGAGTGCCAGGTACAGCCGGCGCGAGGCCCCAGCGGCCGACCACGATCCCGGTCACCGACCCGAGCAACGTCAGCGGTCCCACCTCGAGGAAACCTGCCGCCATGTGCTCCATGTGGGTGAGCCCCATCCTCCTCGAAACCCCTCTACCATCGTCGGGAGTCACCCAGGAGCCTGCCTTGATCTTCTCCGACCGATCGATCCGTGAGGCCATCGACTCCGGGCTGATCCAGATCGACCCTTACGAGCCGGGCTTTGTCCAGCCGTCCTCGGTCGACCTGAGAGTGGGGGATGGGTTCCGGGTGTTCGTCAACCACAGATACAGCCAGATCGACCCCCGCGACCCGCAATCGGACCTGACCCAACTGGTCGAGGTCGACCCGAACGAGCCCTTCATGCTCCACCCCGGCGAGTTCGTCCTCGGCTCCACACTGGAGCGGGTGAAATTGGGCAACGATGTGGTGGCCCGACTCGAAGGTAAATCGTCATTGGGGCGGCTCGGCCTTCTGATCCATTCCACGGCCGGCTTCATCGATCCCGGGTTCGAAGGTCACATCACCCTCGAGCTGTCGAACGTCGCCACCCTGCCCATCGCCATCTACCCAGGGATGAAGATCGGCCAGATCAGTTTCTATCAGATGACCACCGAAGCCGACTTCCCCTATGGCTCGCCGGAGCTGGGATCCAAGTACCAGGGTCAGAGCGGGCCCACGGCCAGCCGGTCACACCGTGACTTCGACCCGATGCCCGGGCGGTAACTAGCGCGATTGCGTATAGTTCCATTTGGCTCCAAATCTGCCCGACCTAGGGGGTTCGGGATGACAGAATTGGATCCAGGTCCCTCGGGCCCTAATTGAGTCCCCCCTCGAGAAGCTTCCCCGGCTTCACAGGGCATCGATGGAACCCCTCCAAGCGGCAACCTCCGGGTTGCCGCGCGTCGCTCACTCTTGAAGGAAAGCCGCCACCTCTGCATCGGAGAAGAACTCCTCTGCTCGCTCCGGGCTGCACGCAACCGTGATCGATGAGACCAGGGCGCCAACTTCGATCACCTGGTCCATGGGCAATTGCCCTACAGACTCGTTGGCGGCGACGATGGCCTCCATGGCGGCGATGTCGGTCTCACAGTCGCCGCTGGCGGACCCAGCCGATCCCTCGCCCTCGGCGAAGCTCTGAATCCACTCCAGATAGGCCACGGTGCCGGGCGCCTCCCGTTCGGCGACTTCGATCATCTTCGCAAAAGCTTCCTCGTCCGCCTCGGCGACGTCGGGGCAATCGAGATTCTCGACCTCTGATTCGTAGTCGCCCGTGGCCGCCTCCAACTCGGCGCCGAGAGCCTCGAGGTCGTCAGCAGTCATCGTCTCGAAGTCGACTCCTTCCAATGCCGGCTCCATGGCCCGAAGGAACGAGACGAACAGATCCACACATTCGGCCGGCATGTCCTCGAAGGCGACGGTATCGCCTCCGTCGTCCTCGCTCTCGGCAGGAGCCGTCGTGACCGTTGTCGCGGCGGCGGCGTTGGAAGTGGTCGTGGAGTCGTCCGTGCCGGCTGTGGTGCCGGCTGCGCCGCCGCCGCCGCAGGCGGCGATGAGCAGCGCCATGATCAGCCCCATTGTCCTCAATACCCTCATGATTCCCTCGTGTCTCTAGTCGACTGGAGGATCACAGTAAGGGGGCGCCCGCCGCTACAGGGCAACCTGCTTCCCGATCTCGATGACCTGGCCGGCGGGAAGGCGGAAGTACTCGACTGCACTCGACGAGTTTCGATGCATCAGGGCGTAGAGACTCGCCCGCCATCGCTCTATCCCCCGGCTCCGAACAATGATCGTCTCCCGCCCGATGAAGTAGGTGGCGTCCTCCGGATCGAACCCGAATTCGGGGTCCACGATGTTGGCCAATGCCCGAGGCACGTTCGGCTCGTCCATGAACCCGAAATGGAGGACGACCTGGACAAAGCCCTCGCCCAGGTCGTGGACGGTGGCCCTCCGGACCTGGGGCACCCGAGGGACGCTCGAGGTTTGCACGGCCACCAGGACCACGGTCTCGTGGAGCACCTCGTTGTGACGGAGATTGGCGAGCAGGGCCGGCGGAGTGACCCCGGGGTCCGGGAACAGGTAGGCCGCGGTGCCGGGAACACGAAGCTGGGGATGGACGGCGATGGAGCCGATGAACCGCTCGATGGGGAGATCGCCCCGCTTCAGGGCGGCGGTGAGCCGACGACGACCGGTCTTCCAGGTAGTCATCACCCCGAATATCACGGCGCCAACGACCAGCGGGAACCAACCACCGGCCGGGACCTTGATGATGTTGGCCGCAAAGAAGGTGAGGTCGACGACGAGGAAGAGGGCGGTCAATGACCCGGCCCGCGCCGGCGACCAGTGCCACCGCTCCCTCATCACGAAGAAGAGAAGGAGGGTGGTGATGACCATGGTGGTGGTGACCGCAACCCCATAGGCGGCGGCGAGATCGCTCGAGCTGCGAAAGGCGAGGACCAGCCCGATGCAGGCGACCATCAACGCCCAGTTCACCATGGATATGTACACCTGGCCGACCTCCCGCGGCGAGGTATGGTCGATGTCGAAGCGGGGCAGGTACCCGAGTTGGACCGCCTGCATCGTCAGCGAATAGGCACCCGAAATCAGGGCCTGAGAGGCGATGACCGTGGCCATCGTGGCCAGCACGACCAAAGGCAAGACCGCCCAGTCGGGTGACATGCGAAAGAATGGATTGTCGATCGCAGTCGGATCGGAGATGAGCAAAGCACCCTGGCCGAAATAGTTGAGGAGGAGGGCGGGGAACACGACGATGTACCAGCCGAGCCGGATCGGCCGTTTCCCGAAATGCCCCATGTCGGCATAGAGCGCTTCGCTGCCGGTGACAACCAGGAAGATCGCTCCCAGGGCCAGGAAGGCAACTCGTGGATTGGCGGCGATGAACCTCACACCATGAGCCGGGCTCACCGCGGCGAGGACCCCTGGGTCACGCAAGACGTGATAACCCCCCAGAACGGCGAGCACCGTGAACCAGACGATCATCACCGGCCCGAACACAGCCCCCACTTTGGCGGTACCCGCCCTCTGGATGCTGAACAAGCCGACAAGGATCAGCACGGCGAGCGGAATCACATAGGGCTCGGAGCTCGGAGTGATCACCTGCAAGCCTTCGACCGCGGAGAGCACCGATATCGCCGGAGTGATGATCCCGTCCCCGTAGAGAAGTGCGGTCCCGAACAGGCCGAAGAGGATGAGCGCCCAGCGCAGCCCGGTGGTCCGCATCTTCCGACGGGGCACGATCAATGCGGTGAGGGCAAGAATCCCGCCTTCCCCATGATTGTCGGCCCGCATCACGAAGACCAGGTACTTGAGGGACACGATCAGAACCAATGCCCAGAACACCAGCGACAGCAAGCCGAGGATGTGAGCGCGATCGACGCCCATCCCCTCGGCTGCGTGGAACGACTCGCGGAATGCGTAGAGCGGGCTGGTCCCGATGTCCCCATAGACGATGCCGAGAGCGCCAACCGACATCATCAGGAGGTAGCGCTTTCCGCGCTTCTGGGCGGAGGACATCTATCC
>JBOGEU010000673.1:0-4993 GCA_050741995.1 Acidimicrobiia bacterium
CCGAGCACATCCTGCTCGGTCTATTGAACGAGGGCGAGGGCATCGCCGCCCAGGCCCTGGAGAGCCTCGACATCGATCTGGCATCCGTCCGCGAGGAAGTCGTCAAGATCATCGGTCAGGGCCAGCAATCGCCGTCCGGGCACATCCCGTTCACTCCCCGCGCCAAGAAAGTCCTCGAGCTCAGCCTTCGAGAGGCGCTCCAGTTGGGTCACAACTACATCGGGACCGAGCACATCCTCCTCGGTTTGATCCGAGAGGGCGAAGGTGTGGCGGCTCAGGTGCTCCAGCAGTTGGGGGCCGAGTTGCAGAAAGTTCGCCAAACGGTGATCCAGCTCCTTTCGGGTCCCGGTGGTGGTGAGCAACAGGTATCGGAGCCGGCCGGTTCGGGCAGCCGCGAGTCATCGGCGGGGGGGTCGACCGTTCTCGATCAGTTCGGGCGCAATTACACCCAGCTGGCGCGGGAGCGCAAGCTGGACCCGGTGATCGGCCGGTTGCGTGAGATCGAACGGGTGATGCAGATCCTCTCCCGCCGCACCAAGAACAACCCGGTCCTCATCGGGGAGCCGGGCGTGGGCAAGACCGCCATCGTGGAGGGTCTGGCGCAACGCATCGTCGCCAAGGACGTCCCGGACAACCTCCAGGGGAAGAACCTCTACTCCCTCGACTTGGGCGCCCTCGTCGCCGGTTCCCGTTACCGCGGCGACTTCGAGGAGCGGCTGAAGAAGGTCCTGAAGGAGATCAAGAGCCGCGGTGACATCATCCTGTTCATCGATGAGATCCACACTCTCGTCGGCGCCGGCGCCGCCGAGGGTGCGATCGATGCCGCTTCCATCCTCAAGCCGATGCTGGCCCGGGGCGAGCTGCAGACCGTCGGCGCCACGACACTCGAGGAGTACCGCAAGTACCTCGAGAAGGACTCGGCCCTCGAGCGGCGCTTCCAGCCGATCCAGGTCGACGAGCCGTCGGTCAGCGAGACGATCCAGATCCTCATGGGGCTCAAGGATCGGTACGAGGCCCATCACTCTGTCCGGTTCACCGACCAGGCGATCGTGAGCGCGGCCAATCTCGCCGATCGCTACCTGTCGGACCGGTTCCTCCCCGACAAGGCCATCGACCTGATCGACGAGGCAGGCAGCCGGCAGCGGATCCATCGAACGAGTGACGTCCCGGAGATAACGGCCATCGACGAGAAGCTCTCCCATCTCCGGCAGGACAAACAGGATGCAGTTGCCCGTGAGAACTACGAAAAGGCCGCCAACCTCCGCGACGAGGAGCGGGGCCTTCTCGGTGACCGGGCGGTCAAGGAGGCCACCGAGGGCGACACCGGCTGGGTCATCGACGAAGAGGAGATCGCCGAGGTCCTGGCCCAGTGGACCGGTATTCCGGTGCACCGGCTGACGGAAGAGGAGACGTCTCGTCTGGTTCACATGGAGGACGAGCTCCACAAGCGGATCATCGGCCAGCACGATGCGATCACGGCGGTGTCCAAGGCGATCCGTCGCACCCGCGCCGGTCTCAAGGACCCGCGTCGCCCCTCCGGCTCCTTCATATTCCTCGGCCCCTCCGGGGTGGGGAAGACGGAGACCGCCAAGGCTCTTGCCCAGTTCCTCTTCGGCCAGGAAGACGCCCTGATCCAACTCGACATGTCCGAGTACATGGAGAAGCACACCGTCAGCCGCTTGGTTGGCTCGCCCCCCGGGTACGTGGGGTATGACGAGGGTGGCCAGTTGACGGAGGCCGTCCGCCGCAAGCCGTTCTCGGTGGTGTTGTTCGACGAGATCGAAAAGGCCCATCCTGATGTGTTCAACACTCTTCTCCAGATCCTCGAAGAGGGTCGGCTCACCGACGCTCAGGGGAGGACCGTCGACTTCAAGAACACCGTCATCATCATGACCTCGAACCTCGGCACCCGTGACCTCCACAAGAAGGCGGTCGGATTCCACGCCGAAGACCAGGACATGAGCTACGAGCACATGAAGGAGCGGGTGACGGAGGAGCTGAAGAAGCATTTCCGACCCGAGTTCATCAACCGGCTAGACGAGATCATCGTGTTCCACGAGTTGACCATGGGTGAGCTGAAGCAGATCGTCGATCTCATGCTGGAGCGGGTGCGTGAGCAGTTGGAGTCTCAACACCTCGACCTGGTGCTCACCGACGACGCCAAGGAGCATCTGGGGACC
Source organism: Acidimicrobiia bacterium (assembly GCA_050741995.1). Lineage (GTDB taxonomy): Bacteria > Actinomycetota > Acidimicrobiia > Spongiisociales > ZC4RG35 > JARDZU01. Next base: position 2,181 of record JBOGEU010000673.1, read on the forward strand.
CATGGCTACGACCCTGAGCTAGGGGCTCGACCGCTGCGTCGGGCGATCCAGCGTCTGCTCGAAGATCCTTTGTCGGAGCGCGTGCTGCTCGGCGAGTTCAAGGCGGGGACGACCATCCTCGTCGGTCTCGACACCGAGAACGACGAGCTGACCTTCGAGGCGGTCGTGGCAGAGGAGCCAGATCGCTCGCAAGTGGAGATGGCCGGTCAGGACTGACGGCTAAAGGCGGTCGAATCATCGACCGATGTTTGTTGGGCTAGCAACCAATTCGCCATGCCCATCATCGCCCTCATCATCTTCGCCCTCAGCACTGCCCTCACTCCCATCGCCACGCCTGAATACGTCGCTGCCGGCGATGAGGCCTACACCCTCGATCTCGAGGTCGATGGCTATACCAACGGGGCGATGGACAGCTCGCGGCTCATGACCCGCGACGGATGCACCCTCGAGCGCGACGCGGCGTACATGTACGCCCTGCTCATGGATGCAGCCGAGAAGGAGGGCGTCCACCTCGGTTGGGAGGATTGCTACCGGTCCTACAACGTGCAGAAGGCGTCGTACAACAAGCGTTGCCCCTACACCGACCGCCCGGTCTACGGCACGGACCCCGTCAGCGGCCAGAGGGTGCAGACCGGCACCAAGGCTGTCCGCGAGTGCTCCGGGCCGCCCACCGCCCGCCCCGGGTTCTCCAATCACGGCTGGGGCCGCGCGGTCGACTTCACCGACGGGCGGGGAGTCCTCACCTGCACCGACCGCGAGGTCCGCTGGTTGCAAGGCAACGCCCATAGGTTCGGCTGGGTAAACCCCGACTGGGCTCATTGCGACCGTTCGACTCGGGAGCCGTGGCACTGGGAGTACGCCGGTGTCACCGACCCGACTCTGGTCGGCTACAACCGCCTCAACCCCGACCTGATCAAGTCCGTCCGCTAGGCTCGCCCGAAGCTGAGGTTCCACGTTTCATATGTGAAACGAACGGTCTCAGGCTCACACCGGGATCGGAAAGGACTGGATCAGACCTCCAAGGCTCGCCCGATGACGGTCGTCACCATGAGGGGATCCTCCCTGATGTCCCGCCATGTGAAGCGGAGAATCCGCCACCCCGCCAACTGGGCCTGGTTGTCTCGATGCCGGTCGGTATCGAAAGACTTCATCAGGGTGTGCCATTTCCGACTATCCGCCTCGATGATCAGCCGGTGACTCGGATAGGCGAAATCGACACGTCCGTTGGTCGGGGCAAGCCACGAGGGCTGGAACTGCAGCTCCGGCTCGGGTAGCTCGGCCTCTCGGATGAGGCCGAGGAGCTTCAACTCGAGCTGACTCTCGGGAGGTGCATACTCCTGGTCGCGCTTTTCGAGCAACCTTCGCATCCTTGCGGTCCCGGGCTTGCCCCGTCGTCCCAGGGTCGCAAAAAGATCGGCAAGCTTCTCCAACTCGAGGGTGCCGGTCGAGAGGGCCCGATCGACGATTACGTCGAGTCGGCTGTCGCTCAGACAAGACGCCAGGTCGATAACCGTTCGTTCCGGGTTGGTCACCGGCAGGCCGCCGATCGAGATGACTTGGTCGTCGGAGAGGTCGGTCATCTGATGCACGTACACGCCTGGAAAGAGTTTGGTGTGTCGATGAGGGACACTGACGGTCGGGGTCACCCATGCCAGGGCTTCGAACTGGTGTAGTCGTCCCGCAGATTGGTGTGAGACCACTGCGTTCAACCGTCTGCACGCCGCCTCGAGGTCGGCGTCATGGCCGATGTCGAGCCCGGGGAGGGCGAATACGCCGCGCTTTACCCGTGTGAGCACGCCCGTATCGACTCTTCGAGCCAGTGTTGCCCGGTCCATCCCGAGAGCCTGCGCTTCGCTGGTTGTGACGATTCCCCCATTGGCTCGGGCATGCTCGATGACAAGGAGTGTGCTATCCGCCATTCGTCCCAAGATGCCATCGCCGGTTGCGATGGGCTAGAGGGTCGCCGAACTTGAGACTGGTCGTTTCATATCTGAAACGTGGAAGCTCAGGTTCGGCCAATCGGCCAATCGGCCAATCGGCCAATCACGCCCGGCCGATGCCGGGGAGGCGGGTGATGCCCCCGACGAGGACGCCGAGGATGGGGAGGCTGAGGACCAGGCCGTTGAGGCCTTCGGCGTCGGCGATGCCGATGGCGGCGAGAAGGCCGAGCCCGGCACAGATCCCGAGCACGGCCAGCACCGGGCGCCACCACACCGGGGAGCGGCGAGTGTCTTGGATCGGTGTCTCGAATCGCCCGAAGACCGCCACCAGCCCCACGGTCACGATGCCGAGAACCAGGTACCAAATGGGCCGGGTCAGCCACCAGAGCCCGCTGAGCGGCTCCATTCCCAGCCCGACGCCACCGGCCAGCAGGGAGAGCCCGATGACGATGACCATCGCCGTCAGGTGCCACAGATAGAGAGTCATGATCCGGGCGCTCACCCCCACCACGAGGGTCCACGCCCCGCGCCTCTGCATGAGTCGCCGCAGCGGGCCCTCCAGCATGAGGGCGATCCCGGACTGAAACATGCCGAGGAAGGCAAGCGTGACCCGAGGCGGGTACGAATTGGTGATCTCCGACGTGTCGAGCCCAACCATGGCCACCGGATATGGCCCGAGACCCACCAGTAGCAGTGCCCCCACCAGACCGGCCACGGCGACGAGAGCACGCCGCCCCAGCCCGTCAATGGTCCCGTCGAGCCAGGCATAGCCGACCTGGTGCACCGTGCCCCAGACCAGGATGTAGTTGAGGAAGCCGGCGGGCACCACGCCGGCCGAGATCGAAAGCCAGTCGCAGAGACCTGCCAGGGCGA
>JBOGEU010000674.1:0-1943 GCA_050741995.1 Acidimicrobiia bacterium
GTATGGGTCTCGGTCACTCGCTGAGCCGGGCGGGGTAGAAGAGCGTCTGGAAGTTGGGACGCACTTCCAGGCCCTCGAGGCTGGCGCTGTGGGCGATGGAGAAATCGCTGTTGTAGAGCGGGATGTGCCAGAGCTGGTCCCAGAGATGGGCCTGCATCTCGACGGTCACCTGCTCGCGGACGGCCGGATCGGTGGTGGTGGCCACCGATGCGACCAGCTCGTCTAGCTCTTCGTCCCCGAAGAACCAGGCGAAGCTGGACGAGTAGACGCGGGCATGAGCGGTGGGATCGCCGTTGCTGCTCCAGCTCAGGTGGTACATGTCACCGGTGCCGTCCTCGGAGAAGATGTCGTCGATCATCCCTCCCAGGTCGCTCGTGACCACCCTTGGCTTCAATCCCACTTCCTGCATGTTGGCCACGATCGCCGAGACCACCTCTTCCGCCCGGGGCAGAAAGCCGCTGGCAACCCAGAGCTCGAACTCGGGCCCGCCGTCGGCGATCCCGCCCTGCTCGAGCAGAGCCGCCGCCTGTTCGACGTCCCGTGTGTAGGCGGGTTCACCTGGCGTGTGATAGAGCGTCTCGGTGGGTACGAAGCTGGTCGCCACCGCGCTCTCCCCTTGCACCAGACTGGTCACCAGGGCCTCGCGATCGATGGACCACATCACCGCCTCACGGAACTCAGGGCTCTCCTCCCACAGCGGGAACCGGCCGGGGGGCACCCACAGGTTGACACTCTCGATCCCGGTGATCGACGAGAGGACGAAGTCGGGGCTGCCCGCGACCACCTGCAGATGCTGGGGCGGCACCCGATCGATGGCATGGGCCTGTCCGGCCAGTAAGGCGCTGAGACGGGTGTCGGGGTCTTGGACGAACTCCCATATCAGCTCGGCGATCTGAGGCGCACCCTGCCAGTAGTCGGCATTGGCCTCCATCACCTTGCGGGTGGGGTCGTTGGTCACCAGTTTGAAGGGCCCGGTCCCGTTGGGCTGGGTCTTGATGCCCTCCGGGTTGTCGACGAGGTCCTCGGCCGAGACGATGATCGTGTCGCGTAGCTGGGCGAAGAGGGCCGCAAATGGGCTCTCACTCTGCAGCCTCACCGTCATCGGGTCGACCACCTCGACCGTGGTGGGAATCCAGTCGCCGGCCTGAAGCGACGGCGCATCGGTGGCGCCGGATGCCAGCTCGATGGAGGCCTTCACGTCCTCGCCGTCGAAGGTCGAGCCGTCATGGAACGTGACCCCTTCACGGAGCTTGAACTCCCAGGTGCTGTCGTCGATCTGGGTCCACTCGGTGGCCAGCATCGGCTCGGGGCTGGAGAGGTCGCCACCTGGGAAGTCGACGAGGTAGTCGAAGATCTGCGCCTCGATCCTCCCCTGACTCTGGGCCGTGTGTTGGAAGGGGTCCCAGTCCGCCCAGAAGTTCTCTGCGATGAGGAAGCGGACACTGCTCTCGCCGCTGGGGGCGGCCGTGGTGTCGGTAGGAGCGGCGGTGGTCCCCGGGGCAGCGGTGGAGCCGGGTGCAGCCTTGGTGGTGGTGGTATCGGCGGTCTCCGAGGCACAGGCCGTAGCCACCAGGGCCAATGCCAAAAGAATAAAAGTCGTCTTCCGCCGGAGCCCCATGATTGTCCTCCTTCATAGCATTTCAGTGAGTGAAATGGACGACTCGCCCAGTGACATGAATGTATCATTGACCCCAGACACCGTCAACCGTCCCCGGACACCACCCAGGCCTACCGAGGACCGCCCAGCCGGGCGTCGTAGACCAGAGTCTTGATCTGCGACATCTCCATGATCGTGTACTTCCCACCGAGGCGGCCCACTCCGCTCCGCTTTCCCGAGAACCCGCCAAAGGCGGTGTGGGGCTGCCAATAGGTGGGCACGTCGTTGAGATTGACAGTTCCTGCCTCCAGCCTCTCACCCGCGTAGGCTGCAAGCTGGGGATCGG
>JBOGEU010000675.1:0-3901 GCA_050741995.1 Acidimicrobiia bacterium
ATGCACGTTGCTGATGGCTCCACAGACGACCGAGTTCGGGGCCAAGGTGGGCCTGCTGGCCGGATTGGTGGTGCTGACCCCGCTCCGATTCCTCTTCGATCGTCTCCTCACCGCTGACGACCGCCCATCATTGCGGCCGCTCGACTTGCTCACCGCCGGGGCTGCGGGGAGCCCGGCTCGCACCTTCCGCAGGGGAGCGGTGCTCGGGTCACTGATTGTCCTGGCGGCGGTGGGGATCGTGGTCGCGGGCACACCTGCAAGGCAAAGTGCCCAGGCATCCGGGCTCCCCGTCCCCCAGCTCCTCACCGAAGTGGACCCGGTGACGCTCCCCTCGGTCACGATGAGCCCCGAGGCGGCAGCCCTGAGCACCGATGTCGACCCCGACGCCCTGGCTCTCGCCCTGGCCGAGGATCTCGCAACCGAGAACGAGGCGATGCTCCGTGCCGACTCCTCCCTTCTCCGCGCTGTCGACCACGGTGAGCGCCTGGTCGAGATGGAGCGGCGGATCGCGGCGGCGGCGACCAGTGACGAGTACATCGTGTCGAACTACGACTTCGACTCTTTGTACCTCGATGTCGCGTTCACCAACGGCCCTCAGGGTGGGGCGAGCCTCGGTCTCGTGGGGCAAGGCTCCGTCGAGCGCGTGACCTACGATGCCGCCGGCGTCGAGCTGCACCGGGCCGAAGCGCCGGTGAGGACGACCTTCGTCCTGAGTCAGGGAAACGACAACAGATGGCTGATCGTCTCGGAGGTCGAGGATGGATGACAATCCGGTGAGGAAGATGCTCGGCCGGCGACTCAGGTTGGCGGTCATCGGTGGCGGCCCGGGCAGCTTCATCGGTGGCATGCACCGTGCCGCCGCCCGGCTCGACGATCGCTACGAGCTGGTGGCGAGCGCCCTTTCCTCGGATCCCGAGCTGGCTCGCGCCGCCGGTGTCGGGCTCGGGATCGCAGCCGACCGGGCATATGGGGATGGGACCGAGCTCGTCGAGGCCGAGTCGGCTCGTGCCGACGGGGTCGATGTGGTCTCGATCATGACCCCTAACGACAGTCATCACGCCTACGCCGCCGCCGCCCTCGATCGTGGGCTCGACGTGATCTGTGACAAGCCCATCACCAACACACTGGACGAGGCGCTCGATCTGGTCGAGAGAGCGGCGCGGGCCGGTCTGGTCTTCTGCCTCACCCACAATTACACCGGCTACCCGATGGTCCGCCAGGCAAAGGCGATGGTCGAAGACGGCCGGCTCGGCGACATCCGGTTGGTTCAGGTGGAGTATGTCCAGGGCGGCAAAGCCAACGAGAGCGATCCCTCTCCCGAGACCGCGCTGTCTTGGCGCTATGACCCGATCCGTGGCGGGCCGTCGCTGGTGATGGGGGACATCGGCACCCACGCCCACAATCTGGCGCGTTTCATCACCGGGATCGAGGTGGCCTCGGTCGCTGCCGAGGTGGGGGCCATCGTCCCCGGCCGCCTGGTCCACGATTACGCGGCGGCGATGCTCCGCTTCGACAACGGCGCCAGAGGCACCTTCTGGGTCACCCAGGCTGCGGCCGGAGTGGAGAACTGCCTCAGGATTCGGGTCTCCGGCTCGCGGGCCAGCCTGGAGTGGAATCAGGAGAATCCCACCCGGCTTCTCTTCTCGCCGATCGACGGGCCTGCCGAATCCAGGACGCCCAACGGCCCGGGGACCCTGCCGCTGGCCGCGAGGTCGACTCGGATCGTCGCCGGCCACCCCGAGGCCTTCCTCGAGGCCTTCGCCAACCTGTACTCAGACGCCGCCGAGGCGATCGCGGCGCGACGCAGCGGCGAGATGCCGGACCCGATGGCCCTCCACTTCCCCAACGCCCGCGACGGAGCCATCGGCCTCGCCTTCGTCGAGGCTGCCATCGCCTCCAGCAACGCCGGTGGGGCCTGGACGGACGCCACGCACCCGGTCTTGGCCCGGACCACTAACCGATCAGCGTCATGACATGGCCGGGGCGGAGCAGGAATGGGGGGAGGTAGGCGGGAATGTTGGAGAAGGGGAGCACCGAAGGGTCGAGGTCGATGCCGAGCCTGTCTCGCATGAAATGGCGACGGGACTGGATCCGACCCCAAGCCTCGGGATAGCCCGCGGCCAAGTCCTCCCTCAGTGTCTCATCGGCCAATGCGAGGCCATCCTCGATGTTGGTGGTGAAGTACTCGGTGCCGGTGGCCGGGATGATGTCCACCTGGAGCGTCATCCCTGAAGCCAGCTCGACGTTGGACCCGGGGCCGACCGGCGAGTTGACCCACTCGTCGAGATGAAGCTGGTGCCCGGGGTTGAGCAAGATCCCGAAGAACGGATCGCCGAGACGCCGGTCGATGATCTCCTGGAGGGCGCTGCCCTTCTGGCCGATGTGAAGCGCCAGATACCACTCGGCCACCGCCTCGAAGTAGGGGGCGACCAGCCGGTCGACGTAGTCCTGGATCCCGGCCGGGAGCTCCCCGGCTCCCTCGGCCACAAAACCGGCGCGGCAGTTCAATGCTCCCCAGATCCCGAAGGCGACGGTGAATCGGTCGCCGCGCTCGATGGGTCGGTCACCGGGGCTGAGCAGCCCGAGCGCCGCCCTGGGCCCGGCGGTCAGCATCAGGTGACAGGAGAGGGGCATGCCGTTCCACCCGAGCAGGGCAACCGCCTCCTGCTCGGTCATCCCGGGGCGAAGGCCATGCAACAGGCTGCGCACACCATTCGATGTCTGGCAGGCGGCGTACTCGAACATTGCCAGCTGATCGACCTCTGAGACCACCCGGAGCCCGTCACCGGCGCCGATGAGGATCTCGGTTGCGTTCTCCACGGCGCCGGTGCGCCCGGTCATCTCGCGCAACTCGTCGACGATGAAAGACGGGACGTCGATCCATGTCCGGCTCCTGTAGTCCTTCCACCCGGCCACTCCTATTCTCGCTCCCGGCCCGATGCCCTCGTCGGCGAGTATCTCCCGGAGCGGCCGGGATCCGTCCCGGGGCTGGCTGGGCAGGCTGAAGTCCTGGAACAGGTGCCGTCTCATCGGCAACGGAGCCGCTCCTGCCATGCCCCAGCACTCGTTGCCGACGAGTATGGCCGGCTCGCCGGCCGGGCCCACCACCAACAACGCCTCCTCGAAGCGGGGGTCGAACCCGGTGAGATAGGACATGTTGGCGCTGTGCTCCCGGTCGGCATAGATCACCAACATGTCGTAACCGAGGGCCTCGGCCTTCGATCGCAGACGCTCCACCCGGTCGAGGTAGAGATCGGCGGGGAGATGCGGCATCCGATGCGGCATCCCGAAATCGGGGAGCTCGACCTCCGCCAGTCGCGCCCGGGGCATCGCTTCGTCAGCCCGCCTCGGGTCGCCAGACGGCGACGTCCCGCTCGCCGCGCTCGACGGTCACGAATTGGTTTGCCCTCACGTTCAACCAAGGTCCTTTCTCGCCGTCGGGCCACTGCACTCGAATCTCGACGCTATCCGCATCACCGACACCGAAATGGATCCAACCGAGCTGGCCACCGGCATGACCGCCGCCGACCGTGATCTCCCTCAGCAGGATCCGACCTCCGGTCCTGACCTCGACCCAGGACCCGATCCCGTCGACGTTCGGCGGCTCCTGATCGAGCTGAAGCGCGATCCAGCCCCCCATCGAGGCCGGGGTGGCGGCATCGCCCCACCCCACGCTCCTCCACAACTCGATCGGCTCCCGACGATTGACCTCGACCAGGTCGAGCATGCCGTCGAGATTGAAGTCGGCCAGGGCGGCGCCCCGGGCTCGGGCGAAATTGACGATGCCGGCCGACTCCGAGGCATCGGTGAAGCTGCCATCCGGGTTGCCCAGCATGAGATTGCTCGGGTCCCGGGCGGCGTAGTCGTGCTGTGCCTCGACGTTTCCCTTGGAGATGTAGAG
>JBOGEU010000676.1:0-1488 GCA_050741995.1 Acidimicrobiia bacterium
CCACCAACCTGATCCGTCATCTGGTCTTACATCACCCCACGCAGACCTGGTCGGTCGTCGACCGGTGGATCGACGAACCGGACATGTGGCTGCGGAGGACTGCGATCTTGTGTCAGGTCGGAGCGAAGGAGAAGACGGACGCCCAGCGGCTCTTCCAGTTCTGTGCACGCCGGTTGTTCGAGAAGGAGTTCTTCATCCGGAAGGCGATCGGGTGGGCGCTGCGTGAGCACGCCCGGATCGACCCCGAAGCCGTCGCCCGATTCGTGACCGAGCATCGGCAGGAGCTGTCGGGCCTCAGCTTTCGCGAGGCCACCAAGCACATCGGGCATCTGGTGACGTGAACCTGGCCGTCAACCCGATTCGACGAGCGCCTTCAAGGCTCTGAGGTCCTTTGTCACCCATTCGGCATCCCTGGCCATGATCTCGTCGGTCATCCCAGGGGTGCGGAACAGGGTGAAGATCACCTCGCACCCGGTGCCGTTGGCGATGACGCGCAAGGGCACGTAGACCTCGATGGCCGGCTCGGATGTGACGTAGTGGTCCATCACGCCGAACTCGTTGCGCGGGGTGAACCGCACCTGGACCGAGCCCTCGGCGGTCTCGGCGACCCATTCGCCGCCCTCCTGGTGGAGGAACTCCGCCAGACCCGAAGCCCATCGGCCGAAGTTCTCCGGGCGGTGGGCGAACTCGTAGACCTCGCGCCAATCACGATCGATGGAGATGCTTATGTTGCGGGCCTCATGCGTGATGACCATCGTTCGTCGGGATGCTGGCACAAGTGATGGTCTGATGCACCGACCCCCGATAGCCCTCGAGGTCGCACGCAACCGGCTGGCCTCCGTCGCCGACGAGATGGGAGTGGTGCTACGCCACACGTCTCTCTCGCCCAACATCAAGGAACGGGCAGACTGTTCGGCCGCGGTCTTCACACCCGAGGGCGAGATGCTGGCCCAGGCCGAGCACATCCCGGTGCATCTCGGCTCGATGCCCGAGTCGGTGGCGGCATGCCTTCAGCGGTTCGAACCGGTGCCGGGGGTGCAGTACGCAGTAAACGACCCATTCGCCGGCGGGACCCATCTCAACGACCTGACTCTGGTGGCGCCGGTGTTCCTCGGATCGCAGCACGTGGCATGGGTGGCCAATCGGGCCCATCATGCCGACGTGGGAGGTGAGGCCCCGGGATCGATGCCGGCTCATGCGATCCGGCTCGACCAGGAGGGCCATGTCGTCTCGCCGATGATCGCTTTCGCTGACGGCGACTGGATCGAGGAGTTCGCCGGGCCCTTCATATCGGCTTCGAGAACCCCTTGGGAGCGAAAAGGGGATCTCGAGGCCCAGATCGGGGCCAATGCGGTGGGGGCGGCCCGGATCGCAGAGCTGGTTCGCCAACAGGGAGTGTCGGCTTTCGACGTTCTGACCGGGTCGCTGCTCGACTACGGAGAGCGACGGATGACTGCCGCCGTCGGAAAGCTTCCCGACGGCGAGTAC
>JBOGEU010000677.1:0-1480 GCA_050741995.1 Acidimicrobiia bacterium
TGGCGGGGTCGGCTTCCGGCCCGGTGATGACCATCGGCCGGTAGTCCGGATCGGAGAACACCCTCGCCTCTGGATCGAAGCTGAGCCGCCCGGAGACGATGGCAAGCAGAGGAACCTCGGTGAGACCGGCGGCAACCCTTCGCTGACGTCGGTCCTCGTCGAGCCGGACCGGCTGGTAGTTCTCCGCTTCAACCGTCGCCGAGCCGACGAGGATGATGTCGGGGACCGCTCGCAGGGCCTGGAACAGCGCCTTGTCGTCGGGGTCGCCGAGGCTCGAAGACTTCCCGTGAATGGCGGTCCCCCCGTCCGCCGAGCTGATGAAGTTGACCAGGAACCAGGGGCGGCCTTCGGCCTTGCGCTCGTCTCCCATATAGAGATCGACCAGGTCATCGATCGGTTGGGAGGAGGGCACGGGTCGTCGCAGCATCCGCCGAAGTTAGCGCCGGTCGTCGCCCCGTCGGGCTACTCCTCGACGACGAAGGCCGAGACCATCCCGAACATCCCCTCGTCCCGCTCGACATGGGTGTCCAAAACGCCATGGGATGCCGGTCGCATAGTCCCGGATGCTCCCTTGTCCCGCGAGGTAGGGACTTATGGCCGTGCCCGGCGACACCTGGTCTGCGTGATCATGTGATGGAGAGCCGAGAAAGGAATCGATGATGAGAGTCCGGGAACTGGTCGGAGGCAACGTCATCCGGGTCGAGCCCGAGAGCACACTGCGCCGGGCCGCCGACGAGATGGTCTCGACCGGTGTCGGATCGGCAGCGGTCGAAGTCGACGGCGCCCTCGAGGGCATCCTGACCGAGAGGGACATCCTCAGAGCGGTGCACGAGGACGCGGACCTGGATCTTGATCCCGTCAGCGCCTGGATGACCGAGTATCCCGATTCGTTCACGCCCGAGACGGATGTCGCCGAGGCAGCCAATTGGATGCTCGCCACCGGTCACCGCCACCTTCCCGTGGTCGACAGTGGGGTCGTCATGGGCGTCATCTCGATCAAAGACGTGCTCTGGGCGATCACCGATCCCCTGGATTGAGCGATGGAACCGATCGCTGAGACCGAGGCACTCGCCTTCCTGAATGCCGGGATGGTCGCTCATGTCGGCGTGATCACCGATGCCGGTCCCTACGTCACCCCGATGTCATTCGTGGTCGACGGGAATCGGGTGCTGTTCAGGACCGAGCCAGGCAAGCGACTCGAAGCGATCCAAGCCCATCCCGAAGTCTGTGTCGAGGTCTCGCATTTCGACGAGACCACGGGCGATTGGACCAGCGTGGTGGTGACGGGCAGGGCGGTCGTCTGCGACGACGAGGAGATAGCCTCACGAACCATCTCTCTGCTCTTCGACAAGTATCAGGCCGTTCTCGGGTCACTGCTCGGCCATGGTGGGCATCAGCCGATGTCCAGCTTCCCACATGTGATCGAGGTCCCGATCGAGGTGATCACCGGCATGAGCTCGGGCCGGGGATTCACCTATCG
>JBOGEU010000678.1:0-5257 GCA_050741995.1 Acidimicrobiia bacterium
CTCGGCATCGATCTCGAGACCAGTTCGCAGTTCGAACAGGTCATCGCCACCGGCTGCGAGGTGATCAAGCCGGGCTGGGTGCGAGTCAACTTCAACTACTTCATCCCCGAAGAGGAGTTCAGCTACCTGCTGGAGGCGGTGCATCTTGTCGCCGACCAAGGCTGGCGCCTGCTCCCCCTCTACACCTACGAGGCGGAGACCGCCCTCTGGCGTCATCGCGCCGGGCTGCCCAAGCCACCCACCTCGCTCAACGATCTCGATTACGGGGGCGGTGAGATGGGCTTTCCGCAAACGGCCGGTATGGAGGAGCTGGGCGGGTACCTGGCCGAGGCCAAGCGAATCCTTGCGGAACAGCCAGAAACCGACGGCAACTCGCCCGATCTCGGTCCGGACGCAGAGCGGCTGCGGTGGTTCCCCAACCCGGCCGAGATAACGATATGACCGATCCCGTGGAGAGCCCCACCTCCGAAGACCTGGCGATCTGGCACCGCACCTTCGCCCCCAGGGCGTTCAACGAGACCTGGAACCTGCTCGACCTGGTCGAGCCCACTCGCGAGGACGAAGAGAGCATGCTGGCCGCCGCCTTCGCCCAGCGCTACCACTGGTACGTCGTCGGAGACGCACGCAACCGGGCTATCGCCGACTGGCAGGTCTCCCGGGCGGCTGCCGTGCTCGGCTATTCCGATCTCGCACTCCGCTTCGGCGAGCGATCGCTTGCCACCTGTATCGACAATGATCTCGACCCCTTCGTCACCGGCTTTGCCCACGAGGCGATCGCCCGCGCCGCTGCCGAGGTCGACGATCTCGAGACGTTCACCGAGCACTTGGAGGCGGCGAAAGAGAAGCTGACCGAGATCGAGGACCCTGAGGACCGGGACGTCCTCGAGGCAGACCTCACCGAGATGTCGGAGAGGTAGCAACCTCGTGCTCTTGTTGCAGGGTTTTGCGTTTTGACCTGGCCCGGACGGCGGCGTCAAGCTTCATGTTCGCCTGCTTCACGTTGCACATTGGTACAACTCTCGCATAAGCCCACGTCACGCCTCTATTTTTCTGTAACACACGCAGACCACAGGCGCTTCAAGTGGTGACCCCTGTTACCGTAGCTGGGTATACGAAGAGGGTGGAACAATGCCACTGATCAAGGGTGACCGGGCCCCATATGCCCCACCGTCGACGGTCCTGGAAGTCATCGACCGCTATCGCAACTTCTCCATGGCAACGCCGGTCGATCTGGATGTCATTCAGCTCGCAGGTGTGGCCGAGAGTCTGGCGCCGCGCACACTGCAGGCGCTCCGTCTCCTCGACCTGATCGATGATCAAGGCAACCCCGAGCAGGTGTTCAACGAGCTGCGCGAGACGGCGAATGCCGACTTGCCGGGCCGTCTCGCGGAGCACCTACGACAGGTGTATCAGGAGGTTTTCGCCTTCGTAGACCCGAAGGCGGATCCCATCGACCGCGTCGAGGACGCGTTTCGCAGCTTCCACCCTCACGGTCAGAGGGCCCGCATGGTCACCTTGTTCATGGGTCTCTGTGAGAGGGCCGGTCTCGCCGACGAGGCGGTGGCGCCACGAGCGCCTTCAAAGGTCGCTCCCAAGCCCGTCGCCCCACGATCGTCGCGCCCCCCTGCCGAGATCACTCAGGACGAGCCGATTCCGCCTGCGTTGACGGGACTCCTTCACCAATTGCCTGCTGCCGGATCAGCGTGGAGCAGAGACCGACGTGACTCGTTCATGAGACTGTTTGGTGCGGTCCTCGACTTCGTTTACGAGATCGAGGATGACAAGTTGTTGGTCGGCCCGCCGGCGGGCGAGGCAGACGCCGCTCACTTGTAGAACGGCAACCGCTTGAACACCTTGGTGAGCAGTTCCACCATTTTGGTGTAGCGCTCGGGAGGGATGCCGGCGAAGGGGGAGTAGGCGGGGATCAGACGCGGGTGGCGACCGTTTGCGGTTCGGTGAACCTGAGGATCCCGTCCAGCCCGTGACGACGGCCGAGACCGGAGTCCTTCACCCCGCCCATCGAGCTGGATCAGGTCGGTGAGCTCGTCGACATGATCGAGCAGGATGTCGTGGAAGCGGAGCAGGATGTCGGCCCTACCCTTGGCGCCCAGCGCATGCCACCCTCTCCGGGTCCTGGCTCGCCGAGCCGCCGCCTCGACATCTCCGGGGGTCGCCTGGGGTACCGATCCGATGCTCCCCAGGGTGAACGGGGCGATGACATCGGCCATCTCGCGACCCGCCCGGGGCACGTCGACCCTCTGGTCAAGGGCGCGGAGAAGGCTTCCAGCGACATGGGGTGACAGATTGGCCTGCTCGGTGATGGCCATGCCTCGAACGGTACCCGGCGGGTGCCCTAGCCTGAGTGGGGCACCAGACTCGGCATGAGAGGAACGATGACCGACATCCAGACCTGGGTCGAAAGGTACCGCCAAGCCTGGGAGACGGCCGACCCGTCCGCGGCGGCCGATCTGTTCAGGGACGACGCGACCTACCGATCGAACATCTTCGAGGACCCACACGTCGGTCGGGCCGGCATCGAGGCTTATTGGTCACAGGCCACGGTGACTCAGCGCGACATCGAGGTACGGATGGGACGACCGATCGTCGACGGCGACCGCGTTTCGGTCGAGTTCTGGACCACGATGGAGAGTGAAGGAGCCGACCTCACGCTTCCCGGTTGCCTCCTCCTCACCTTCGACGACGAAGGCAAATGCCGGACCCTGCACGAGTACTACAGCTTCGGCGAGGGACGCCTCGACCCACCGCCGGAGTGGGGTGGGCATGTCGCGTAAGACGTTGTGGCGTTGAGCAAGCCCATCGAGGACTATGCGGTCATCGGTGACACCGAGACTGCGGCGCTGGTGGCCCGGGACGGGTCGATCGACTGGCTCTGTCTTCCCCGCTTCGACTCCGGCTCCTGTCTCGCCGCATTGCTCGGCGATGAGGACCATGGCCGATGGCGTCTCGCCCCCAAAGGCGGAGCCAAGAGGGTACGACGCCAGTATCGGCCGGGAACCCTGGTCCTCGAAACCGAGATGGATGCCGATGGCGGAACCGTGCGTCTCACCGATGTGATGCCAATCAGGGGCCGCGACGGGGGAAACAATGCCGACGTGATCAGGATCGTCGAGGGATTGAAGGGGCGTGTCGAGATGCGGATGGACTTGAGCATCCGCTTCGACTACGGCCATCTCGTCCCGTGGGTGACTCGGGCCGACGATCAGCTGCTGGCGGTGGGCGGCCCCGACGCCCTTTCGCTCACGACCCCGGTCGAGACGCACGGGGAGAATCTGACCACGGTCTCCGAGTTCGCCGTCTCGGAAGGCGACCGGGTGCCATTCGTGATGACCTGGCACCCCTCACATCATCCGGAGCCATCGATGATCGATCCCGAAGTGGCGATCGAGGCCACCGAGAAATGGTGGCGGGCATGGAGCGACGCCGACAGCTACCAGGGAGAGTGGGCGAGCGCAGTCCAGCGCTCGTTGATCACCCTCAAGGCATTGACCTATCAACCCACCGGCGGCATCGTGGCCGCCCCGACCACCTCGCTGCCCGAGGCATTGGGGGGGACACGCAATTGGGACTACCGCTTCGTGTGGCTTCGCGACGCCACCTTCACCCTTCAGGCACTTCTCATGGCTGGTCATCGACGCGAGGCCATCGCCTGGAGAGACTGGCTGTTGCGGGCGGTCGCCGGTGACCCCGAGGACCTCCAGATCATGTACGGGGTCGCCGGCGAGCGGCGCCTGCCCGAGCTGGAGTTGACCTGGCTTCCGGGATACGAGGCGTCGCGGCCGGTGCGCACCGGCACCGCAGCCCATCAGCAGATCCAGATCGATGTCTACGGGGAATTGATGGACGCCATCTACACCTCGCGGCGGTTGGGCATGGACCATGGGCAGACGGTGTGGGACCTTCAGAAGCTGCTGCTGGAAAGTCTCGAAGGAAAGTGGGCCGCGCCCGACAACGGACTTTGGGAGGTGCGGGGCGAGCCGCGCGATTTCACTCACTCCCGCCTCATGACCTGGGTCGCGCTCGACCGCGCCGTCAAGTGCGTCGAGCAATGGGCCCTGGAAGGACCGGCGGATCACTGGCGGGAGCTGCGTCATCAGGTGCGAGCCGATATCGAGGAGAACGGCTACGACTCCGAGCGCAACACGTTCACCCAGACCTATGGCGCTCCCGCCGTCGACGCCTCCCTCCTGCTGATCCCCCAGGTCGGCTTTCTCCCGCCCACCGACAGCCGGGTGCTGGGCACCATCGACGCCATCGAGCGTGAGCTCTCGATCGACGACAACCTGATCCTTCGCTATCGCCCCGGAGAGACCGACGACGGTCTGCCCGGTCACGAAGGCGCCTTCCTGCTCTGCTCGTTCTGGATGGTGGATGCCCTGGCCATGGCCGGGAGACGCGACGACGCCAGGAGACGCTTCGAATACCTGTTGACACTTCGCAACGATGTGGGACTGCTCGCCGAGGAGTACGACCCGGTGTCGAAGAGAATGCTGGGGAACTTCCCCCAGGCGTTCAGCCATCTCGGGCTCATCGCCTCCGCCTACAACCTGATCCCCGGCGGCCAGGGCCCGGCCGTCGATCGGGCATCCGACTCTTGAAGGCGGTGACGGTGAGGCCGGGGAGGGTCGACTCGCTGCGGCTCGAAGACATGCCGGATCCGATCCCGGGGCCCCACGATCTGTTGGTCGAGACACTGGCGGTGGGGATCTGCGGCACCGATCAAGAGGTGCTCGACGGGCAGCTGGGCGAGCCTCCTCCGGGTAGCGACCAACTCGTCATGGGACACGAGGCGCTGGGCCGGGTGGTGCGGGCGCCCGCCGACAGCGGTTTCGCGAGTGGAGACCTGGTGACACCGATCGTGCGCCGTCCGGACCCGGTGCCCTGTCCCAACTGCGCCATCGGCGAATGGGACATGTGCCGCAACGGCCGGTTCACCGAGGCCGGGATCAGGGGTCTCGATGGCTATGCCGCGGAGCGGTTTGCGCTCCCTGCCGGGTTCGGGGTCAAAGTCGGGCCCGACCTCGGCATCCTGGCAGTCCTGGTGGAGCCGGCCAGCGTGGTGGCCAAGGCGTGGGAGCACATCGTCCACATCGGGCGCCGCGCCCTCTGGGAGCCGACCCGGGTCCTGGTGACCGGCGCCGGGCCGATCGGGCTGCTCGCAACCCTGTTCGCCATCCGGCACAGCGACGAGGTCCACGTACTCGATCTGGTCACGGATGGGCCCAAGCCGGACCTGGTC
>JBOGEU010000679.1:0-11510 GCA_050741995.1 Acidimicrobiia bacterium
GCATCACCCAGACCGTCGTTGAACCATTTGAGGATGCCGGCGCCGATCACGACCGGAACCGTGGTGGGGATGGTCGTGGTGGTGAGCACCGTCGGCTCCGCGATCCAATCGGAGCTCCGCTGACCCATGGAGGCGAAAGGCGCGTCACCACATGCGGCCAGGAGAATGGTCGCTAAGACTGCCGCGGCGCGAGCCCGGTTGCGCACGTTTCCTCCATGATCGTTTGCCCCGTCAATCGCCATGTCGACGAGCGCTCCGTCGACGAAGACCACTCTGTCAACGAACAAACCCGCCCCGACCGTTCCCGTGTCGAAAGCGGGTCCGCTGACGGTAACACCGAGTTCCTTATCCTCAAGGCAGTGCAACCGTTCACCCTGATCACCGATTCGTTCCCCGAGCACCCGGCACTCGATGTGGCGGTGAGCCATGCAACACTCGACTACGTGGCACGCGGGGACATCGGCGGTGTGTTTCGCCTCCACACCCCCGGCTCTCTCGTCGCCTTTGGGCGGGCAGATCGGGTTCAGCCCGGCTACCCGAACGCGGTGCGCGCCGCAGCCGCCCACGGCTTCACCGCGGTGGAACGTCTCGCCGGTGGCCGTGCTGCCGTGTTCCACGAGTCGACTCTCGCCTTCGCCTGGACGGTCCCCGATCCCGAACCGAGGCAGGGCATCCGCGATCGATTCCAGGTGATCGCCGAGGTGATGGCGTCTGCCTTCAAGAGTCTCGGCCTCGACGCCCGGATCGGGGAGTTGCCCGGGGAATACTGCCCTGGCGAGTGGTCGGTCAACGTCGGGGGGAAGGTCAAGGTGATGGGAGTCGGCCAGCGCCTGGTCAGGGGGGCGGCCCATGTCGGCGGAGTGGTAGTGGTCGACGACGGCGAGCGGATTCGGGAGGTTCTGATCCCCGTCTACCGGGCCCTCGGTCTCGATTGGGACCCGCGGACCGCCGGCGCCCTTGCCGACCGCGCACCCGGCGTCGACAACACCGCGGTGGCCAAGGAAATTGCCGACGCCATGTCGGAACGGGTCGATCTGACCCGCGGGGAGTTTCCAGCCTCCTTGATCGACGAGGCAAGGGGCATGCTCTCCGATCACATGCCCCGGGTCGCCTGATGCGCGTCCTGGTGTTGAACGGGCCCAACCTCGACCTGCTCGGAACCAGGGAGCCCGAGGTATATGGCCGGTCGAGTCTGGCCGACCTGGAGAAGCAGATCGCGGCCTGGGGAGAGCAGCTCGGTGTCATGACGACCTCCCGCCAGTTCAACCACGAAGGCGATTTGGTCGAGGCGATACACGATGCGGCAGGGCTCGACGGCATCATCATCAATCCGGGGGCGCTTGCGCACACCTCCCGATCCATCGGTGACGCCATCCGCGGCGTCGGGGTCCCCGCAGTCGAGGTTCACATCTCCAACGTGACGAGGCGCGAGGCCTGGAGGGCCACATCGCTGGTCTCCGAGGCCTGCGCCCGGACCATATACGGCCGAGGCGTCGACGGCTACCTGGCCGCGCTGAGACATCTGGTCAATCGATCCCTGGTGGCCTTCGAGACGATTCGCTACGGGCCGCACCCGGAGAACGTCGGCGATCTACGTCTGCCCCAAGAGAGCCCGGTTGGGCTGGTGGTCTTGGTTCACGGAGGTCTCTGGCGCGGCGAGTACGAGCGGGACACGACCGAGATGCTGGCGATCGACCTCATCCGCAACGGGTACGCGACCTGGAACATCGAGTATCGCCGGCAAGGGAGGGGCGGCGGGTGGCCGGGAGCGCCACACGATGTCCTCATGGCCCTCGACTTCACCCGTCATCTGGGAGCGGTGGCCCACTTGCCGAAGGCCATCATCGGACATTCCGCCGGCGGGCATCTCGGTCTCTGGGCTGCGGGGCGACGGCGCGATCAGGTCGGGCTCGTGGTCGGCCTGGCAGCCGTGACCGACCTCGCCGCCATGGCGTCGTCGGGAGGCGTCGGAGCCATGGACGCCCGGGAGCTCCTCGATTCGGGGGCCCCGGCTCGGATCGGAGCGGTCCCCGGCAAGACGCTCCTGATCCATGGCGAGGTCGACGACATCGTTCCCGTGGCCCAGTCCACCCGACTCGAAGACACTGCTCGAGTCGAGGTGATCGCGGGTTTGGGTCACTTCGCCCTCCTCGATCCAACACAGGAGCCTTGGCCCATCTCCGTGGACACACTCCGAGAGAATTTGAATTGACCCCAGATCGACTTGCCCCGGTTATCCACAGTTCGGTAGGGTTTTCTACCTTGGGCAGTGGGCCGACACCCACTGTGGAGTCACCACATATGCGTTTGAGACGCCTTTCGTTCATCGCTGGATGGGCGGCAGTAGCACTTCTAGCGGTTGCGGGGTTCGCGGCGTTCGGTACTTCGGGCGGTACCCCGACCGACCCGGGCTTCGACGCGTCCGCCGCCGACCTCGGTCACGACACCGGAGCCCAGGCCGGGCTCACCTTTGCACTGCTCGCCGGTGACCCTGCCGAGACCGAGACTCTGGCCACGACAAAGGAGACGACGCCCGACGGCGCAGAGCCTGACGCCGGCGACGCCTCACCCGGGACCATCGCGACCTCAGGATGGTTGTCCCAGGTCGAGGTGAGGGAGTTGGTGGCCCGGTACTTCGCAGCCGAGGACATCAACAGGGCGGTGCGGGTCGCCTGGTGCGAGTCCCGCTTCGATCCCGATTCGACGAATCTCCGCTCCGGCGGTGTCGGGCTGTTCCAACACCTCCCCCGGTACTGGGCGGAACGGGCCGAGAACGCCGGTTTCCCCGACGCCGAGCCGACCGACGCCGAGGCGTCGACGGCGGCCGCGGCCTGGGCCGTCTATCACGGCGGCGGTTGGGACGTCTTCACCTGCCGGGGCTGAGGGACCGGGTACGCTCCGAGACGTGAAGCGGAGGTTGCCCGCTCTCGTCGCCGTCTTTGTCATCGCCGCCGCTTGCGCTCCGACCCCGCCGGAACGAGCACCCCTCCCCCGGGTGGACCAGATCCTCGACTCCCCTGAGCAGTGCACTTTTCTCGTCGGGGACCCACAGGGAGTCCTGGTCGACGAAGTCATCCCCGACTCGGCAGCCGACGGGCTGCTGGCGGCCGGAGACGTGATCTTGGCCATCGACGGCGCGCCGACGGATACCTCCGCCGACCTGCTGGCGGCTCTCGAGAGCACATCGCCCGGACAGGCCATCGAAGTCGAGTACTCCCGAGACGGCACCGACCAAACCACGATGCTCACCCCCGGGGCCAATCCTGACGACACCAGCCGGCCGATGGTCGGGGTAATGATCCGCACCGCTTACGACTCCGTCCTCGCCGCCGAAGTGGGAGACTCGATCGAGCCGGGGCCGAGCACCCGCCCGATCACCATCGGTGGTGTGGTGTACCTCGTCGACCCGCTGAGCCAAAGCTGGGCCCGGACCGGTGTTGAGATCGAAGACGAACTGCTTTGGATCTCGACTGCGTCAGGGATCTACTCCATCGAGGGGACGACACTGACCGAGCTCGTGAGCGGAGAGGACATCGAGGTCGACGAGTCCGATGGGTGGGAGGCACTCCGGATCATCGGTTCGATAGGCGACGACCTGCTTCTGGCGGTGACCCGGCCCGTGGCGACCGAAGCCGAGGCGGTGGCGGTGGGAGTCTCCCGATTCGATCCGATCGGGCAGCGCACTATCTGGGTGACCCCGGCGCCGAGCGGCTTCGGGATACCGGTCTCCGCCCAAGGCTCGCCCGAGGGGAAAACAATGGTCGTGGTCGGGGTGAACGAGGATGGCTCCGAGATAACGGGCATCGCCATCTGGGGCGCGGACGGCGCGGCGCTGGTTGACGACGACCTGACGGGCTTGGGAGCGCCGCTTGGGTGGCTGGACGACGATGTCTTGCTGTTCAGGAGCACCGAGAACGTGGCGATCGGCTTCGACATCACTAGCGGCGACCAGGCTCAGGTGGCACTAGATCCCCAGGTGGCCGCACTCCCGCTCTTTCCGGTGGGCGACGGGCGGAACGTCCTGGCGGTCGAGGGACGGACCCTGGTGCTCGAGGACATCGAGACCAGTGGCGAGGTGCGCATGCTCGCCCAGGATTGCAACATCACCCGAGTCGGAGACCCCGGCTGGCAGGGCTGACCGTCAGCTTCCCGGAACCGGCTGGTCGGCTTCGACTGCTTGCGACGTGGGTGTGGCCGCCACTTCGCGGCCGGTGCGCTCCAGAGCGTCGCGTTGCCGTTGCCCGGCCATCTCGTCGGAGACCGCCTGCCACCCCTTGGGCTCGCGCATGGCGCGTGAGCCGGGAGCGCTGCCCATGATCTCGGACACTTCCTCGCCGGAGATGGTCTTCTTCTCCTCGAGCACTGCAGCCAGCTCCAGAACCTTGTCCTGATGCTCCTCGAGTAGCTCGGCAACACGCTGATAGAGCTCCGCCAGCTTCTCCTCGATCTCCTTCCGGCGCTCCCGGAGGGCTATCGAAACCGGGTTCGCCGGGCCGCCCATCCCCGTCTCGCGGGTGTTCATCGCAGAGGCCATGCCCTGCCCCATCCCATACGAGCCTTCCATGAGCCCGGCGACAGTCGACGCCGACGACAGGTCGCCGGACACGCCGGAGCTGTTGTCGCCGGCGAAGAACAGACGCTCCCCGGCCAATGAGGCAAGGGAAACCATGACGTCGGTCTCCATCTCCGATCGCCATTGGGTGAAGCGCTCTTCCTGACCCATCGACTTGACCATGCCCAGGGTCGAAGCCCGCTTCTCGATGGAGACCATGTCGATGCGACGATGCGCCCCGAGGAGGTGGGCGGTGACCGCATGGCTCGCCTCGTGGACAGCCACGGCATGACGCTCCCGCTGGATGTAGTCGACGTCCTCGGGCGGCCCCAACTCTTTCAGCGACTTCGCCTTCCAGATGTCACGCCACTCGATCGCCTCCCGGTCGTCACGGACGGCGATGATCAGAGCCTCGTTGACCATGTCCTTGATCTTGGCCCCGGAGTACATCGGGGTCACGGTGGCAAGACGATCGATGTCCTCCTCGGTCAGCTTGTGCTCGACCTTGTTGAGGTAGCCGACGATGGTCTGGCGCCGTCCTTCCTTGGAGGGGAAGCCGACCTTGTAGATGCGGTCGATCCGACCGGGACGCAGCATCGCCTCGTCGAGGGCATTTGGCATGTTGGTGGCCATGATGTGCAGCAACCGGTAGCGGGGCGGCGGCTTTGGCCGGAAGCCGAGCAACTTGCGTATCCGATTGGTGAAGCCCCTCGGCTTGGTGAGGCCGTTCATCTCGGTGAGCAGGGCCTGGAGCACGCCCATTCCCCCACCGCCCATGCCCATGCCACCCATCATGACCCGGTCTACGAATCCCGGACTCGACGGCTCGGCCGCCGGTTCCACCTCCTGGGCCCAATACGTCACCAGAATGTCCTGGGTCTGAGGGGTCAGATAGCTGAACCCGTTGCACGAGAAGCCGCCATATGCCATCGCCGTCGTCCCGAGCTGGCCGGTGGGGGAGCCCATTTGACCCCGGGAGCCGAGGGAGTCGGCTTCGTCGAAGAAGACGATCACACCACCGTGACGCAAACTGAGCTTGCGCAACTTGCGGTAGAGCATCTTGACCTTGAGCAGGCCGATGCCGAAGAACATGTTGACGAAGGCACCGGGCTCGACGAACACATACGGCCGCCCGGTCTCGCCGGCCACCGCCTGCGCCATCAGCGTCTTGCCCGTCCCGGGAGGGCCCCAGAGCAGGATGCCGCCCGGTATGTACCCACCCTTCTCCTCGATCTCGTCCGGCTTCTCGAGGAAGGCGATGTTCTCCTTGATCATGTCGAGGACATGGTCCTGGCCCCAGACGTCGTCGAACCTCGTTGTCACCTCTTCGGGGAGGATCACATCGGTGCCGCCTCTGGAGAGGAGCCAGAAGATCCCCAAGAACTGAATCGCCACGAAGAGGAACCCGAACGAGAGCTGGAGCAGGAATGGGAAGGCATCGGCAAAGATGCGTGGCGCCTCGACCAGTGCATCCAGGGGGCCGTTGACCTCGTCGACGAAATAGTCGAGGAGTAGGGCGAACACGAAGATGTAGATGACCCGTCGAATGAAGCGAGCCACCCGGAACCGGGTCCAGGGCTTGATGTGGGCCTGGGTCCACCGCTCCATCCCGCCGAAGAAGCTGTCCTGCCAGAACGAGTTGTATGTCTGCGACCGCTCGGAGAGCCAGTAGTGAGCCTGACGGACGACCTCGAGCAGGAACAAGGCGCCAAGGGCGATGCCGGCGGTGCCGGAGAAGAACTCGGCCGCAACCTCCCAGAAGCTGAGGAACCCGATGTCGTCGCTGCTGGCGATGATCGCCCCGATGATCACCGCCAGAAGCACCAGGATCTTCAGGCGGTCCCACGTGTCTGCTCGACGCCGGGTGGCGCGGATATCGCGTTGGCGGGTGTTCAGGCCCTCTTGTTTACGAGCCATGAGTCGACAACTTTCTCGATGGTTTCCTGATTTGCGATGAAGCATTCCCGGTTGCAGCCGGCGATCATGGAGTAGATGCGGGTGTCGTCCTCATTGGACACCGAGATCAGATAGGCAACCCCCTGATCCGTGGCGGCCTCGTTCTGGAACGCAACCAGCACCCGCACCCCGTCGAAGCCGCCCCCAAAGCTGAAATCCTCCTTGCTGATCTCCTCGCTGTTGTCCAGTCCATAGTACGGGAGCACCGATTGGGTGAGCATGGCCCTGGAGAGCAGATCCTTCTCCGCCTCGCCGATCTGTCTCACCGACATCGCCCCTATCGGGTAGTCGGCGTCGGTGAGGCTCGTCGTGAGATTGCTCACGTCCCGCACCGGCCCCCCGTCGAACCCGACGCTGGAGATTGCGGGGAAGCTGAAGCCCTGGACCTGCTCGTCGAAAGGAAGGTCCTCGAGATCGGACAACTCCGAGAGTTGGTAGATGTTCCACGTCTCAGGGATGTCGAATTTCCCCAACCGTTCCGGATCGGTGAGGGTGACCACCCCCGGACCCGCGTCTGCACAGGCGGCGAGAGTCAAAGCGAGGCTCGCCGCGATCACCGTTGGGCGGAGCTGAGCGATCCGGTTGATCGACACAGAATAGAACCTGCTCCGTTTTTCTCGACTGGTTCCACACTGATCAGTCTGATTTAATGCGCGCTCAGTAGAGCTGTTGCGTGCAGAGGAGGCAGCATGGCGGACCGACTCATATCGGCAAGCAGGTGGTGACTATGGGCCCGACGACGCGACACCTGGTATTGACCGCCGCACAGGCCAAATTCGAGACGCCCGATGAGTGGGCCGCACACAGCTCCGGGTTCTCGCGATGGTCGATGGTCGACGACACCACCCCGGGAGCGGTTCACACCGGTTTCGGGGTCAGCCGGGTCGATCCGGGGGGCCGCATCGAGACCCACGTCCATTCCTTCGAGGAGACCTTCTATGTTCTCGGCGGATCTGCGGTCGTGGAAACCCCCGAGGCCGCGGTCGAGTTGGCGCCCGGCGACTATGGGGTGATCCCGGTCGGAGTGCCCCACTCCTGGCGCAATGTGTCCGGCGAGGAGGTGCGCTGGGCCGATCTGCTCACTCCACAGCCACGCCCCTGGTTCGATGGCGACACCTACTTCCTCCCCGCCGATTCGGAGCGTGAGCCGATTCGGGTCGACCCCAGGGACCCGCGCACCCGGTCTTTCGGGCATATCGATCCGGGGAACATGGACCCGGAGCGACAGACCCAGGACCTGTTGGCGGTCTCGGCCAGCATGCGCACCGCGCTCCTCGTCTATACCGGGATCACGGTGAAGATGATGTCCGACACCGATCTCGGCGCCCAGCTGTCGACGATGTTCATGGTCCAGTACGACCCTCGGGGAGGGCCCGGCCCCCACGACCACCCGTTGGAAGAGACCTACTACATCCTGGACGGCGAGGTTGATGCCTGGTTCGACGGTGTGCAGTACCGGCTCAAGGCCGGCGACGTCGCCTTCGCCGGCGTCGGCGCCGTGCATGCGTTCAACAATCACACCAACACCACGGTGCGTTGGCTGGAGACGCAGTCTCCTGCTCCCCCGGCCCGACACTCGTACCGCTTCGAGCGCGACTGGAACTATCTGACCGAGCGGCTGACCGGGATCTGATCGCCGGCGCCCCTTACAGCGCCTCGACCGCGGCGTTGTCGCTGGTCGCCAGGATCAGGTGCCGATCACAAGAGACGTACACCAGCTCGATGTTGGTGCCGGTATCGGCAATCCGTCGCGCCATGGCTCCCAGTTCCCCGGGGCGGTCTTCGAAGCTCGAGGAGACCACTCCAACATCGGCTCCCACCTCGATCCCTGCTTCGCCGAGGGCCGAACGGGCTGCGTCGGCGTCTGCGACCAGGATGTGAAGCTCGTTCCTGCCCCCGGTCCCGGCGACTCCGCAAATGCCCTCGATGTTCACCCCGGCCCGCCCCAGGGCCTCACCCATGTCGGCAAGGGCACCCGGTCGGTCGTCGAGCATCACTGTCAGATCTCTGGCCATTTGATCCTCCTTTCTGACACGGGAAACCTAGGCCAAGTCCTGGTTGTCTAGGTTGTGCCGATGGCGAAATGGGAAGAAGTGAGCCGGATCGCAAACGCCCTGCCCGAGACCATCGAGCAGGAAGCGATGGGCACACTTCAGTGGCGGGTCAGGGGCAAGGGCTACCTCTGGGAGAGGCCCCTGCGAAGGGCGGACTATGAGTCGTTGGGCGATGCCGCCCCCGACGGGCCGATCCTCGGCGTCAGGGTCTCCGATCTCGGGGTCAAGGAGGCGCTCATCTCCGACTCCCCCGATATCTACTTCACCACACCGCATTTCGACGGATACCCGGCGATCCTGGTGCGTCTGGAGGAGATCCCGGTCCAGGAGCTGGAGGAGATCGTCATCGAGGCCTGGCTCGTCCAAGCCCCGAAGAGACTGGCGCGAGAGTATCTCAAGGAGCTCGAGTAGCGGGGGGATCCGGGGTGTCGGGAAGGCCACCCCTATCCGGGTCGTTTCAGCCGGACCCGCGAGGGCCCGTCTCGGACGATCTCGAGGCCTTCGCGATGAACCGAGAAATGGTGGTGGAACCAACAGAGAGTCACCAGGTTCCCCGACTCGGTCTTGCCGTTGCGGGCCCAAGGGACGACGTGATGGGCCTCCAGCCGGTAGCGGGAAGGGCATCCGTCGGCGGTGCAGCCTCCATCCCGATCCAGGACGAAACGACGCAGCTTCCTGCCCACCGTCCTGGTGCGCCGTCCCATGGCCAGCGGCTCGCCGTCCGCGGTGACCCCGATCACCTCGACGACCCCGTGACACAGGATCTCCTCCAGGGCACGACGGCCGATCCGGGGCCCGCCCAGGACCGACACCCCGGCCTCGCCATCGGTTGGCGCCGCCACCCGGGCATCGACCGTGACCACCACGTCCACCGGCGACGACTCGGCGTCGACCGTCGGGTCGTAGAGAGAGTCCTGGCAGATTGCCACCAGCGCCAGGGCTCGGCGTTCGGCCACGGCGAGGCGGACGTCGCCCGGGATGATCTCATCGGCCCGCTGATCGATGGCTTTCTCGACCACCCTCGACTCCAACCCGGGAAGCTCTCCCCAGAGAGCGGTCATCAGTTGATCGGAAGTCGAAACCAGATGGAGATATCCGTTGTGCCCGGCCCTCGTCTCCCGTTCCGGGCTCAATCGACGGTGATGGGCGACCAGGCGACGCAACTGAGCGATGTCGTATCCCTCGTGACCGGCTCGATGGGATTCGGGAAGCCGGGCAACCTGCTGGGCACGGTCGAAGGTCATCTCACCCTCGGCCAGCTCTTCTGCCACCCCGGGGGCGTCGGCCAACCGGGATCCGGTCCAACAGACACTACGCGCCGTCTCATGGGAGACATCGGCGCGGGCCGCTACCCAGTCGACGATCGATCGGTAACCGTCCTGCTGATAAGACTTGCGACGTCTCTTCTCGGAGATGACCGCCATCTCGGCCAGTCGCCACCCGGCAATCTCCCGCTCGGCCCGGACCAACAGCTCATCCAACTGGTCTTCGGACAAACGCTCCAACTCCATATTCGAGAAGCTACGAATCAAGTGTGACAGAAAATCGTCCTGGGGTCGATGGACTACGTTTTGGGAATCGAGCAAGGAGTCTCATGGCGTTCACAGATCTGGTGTCCCGCGTCGGTCCCGAGGATCGCACCGAGGGTGAGCCGACCTCTGGAATGGTGCGCGAGGAGGCGATCTCGACAGACGGGTTGTGGGCCGGACTGGTCAGGACAGACGCGCACATGGTCTCGGGATGGCACCACCACGGCGAGTACGACACCTCCATCTATGTCGTTGCCGGCTCGCTGAAGATGGAGTCCGGGCCGGGGGGAGAGACAGTGGTCGAGGCCGGGCCCGGCGACTTCCTCCATGTCCCGAGCGGGGCGATCCACCGGGAGAGCAATCCCGCAGACACCGAGAGCCAGTTGGTGGTGGTTCGCGCCGGTCAAGGAGCGGCGGTCTTCAATGTCGATGCGCCGGCGAGCGCCTAGACCCGCCCCGCCCTCCTAGTGTCCTGCCGTCGGGCGATGAGCCAGGCCAGGCCGTCGGCTTCGCCCTCGGCGAGAACCTCTAGCGAGCCGAACGCGTCCTTCAATTCGCCGGGTCGAGCCCGGAACCTGCCGGGCCCGGCGCCGACCTGGCTCAGTGATGCCACGGCGAGGAGACCGCCTGGCGCCAGGCGCCCGACCATGGCGTGGTCGAGACGAGGGTCCCGGAACAGATGGCACAGCACCACATCGACCTCGGGCCCATCGGGCAACCCGGCGTCGAGGTCGTGGACCTGGAAGCGGCACCGGTCTGCCACCCCGCTGAGCTCGGCCAGGCGGCTCGCCAGGTCGATGGCCACCGGCGAGACGTCGACGCCGACCACTTCCAGGCCCCGCAGGGCCAGCCAGACGGAGGCTCGGCCACGGCCACAGGCGACGTCGAGGGCGAGCCCATCGCTGGGGAGCAGGTGGGCGGCAGATGCCAGACCGGGCGGTGGCCCATGGTCCCCGATCGGAGCAAGGCCGGATTCCTCGAAGCGTTCGTCCCAGTGCTTCCGGTCGTCCTCGCTCATACCGGGACGATACGGGAGACTCCGGGTCAGCTTGCCGGTCGGCCCCACGGACACCTCAGGGCGTGAACTGCCTCGACGCCGGCGTGAGTAGAGCCCAGGTCGCCTCCGCCCCGGGCTGATGTCGAACCAGGAGGTCGAGAAGGTCCTCGATGGCATGACCCACGTCGGCAGCGGCATCCTCATGCTGGCCTTCGACCGTGATCAGGGCCTCGACGGTCGACGGGCGTGCCGCGCTCTGATCGCTCTGTCGCCAGCACCAGCGTCGGGCGCTGACCAGGTCCGACTCGTCGGCGAAGATCACCTCTCCCGGCTCCGGGTTGGTGATGGAATCGCTGCCAAGGTCGGTGAACCGCTCCTGACCCTGAGCAAACCTGACGATCGTGGCCCCCGTGGCCCACGCC
>JBOGEU010000680.1:0-1861 GCA_050741995.1 Acidimicrobiia bacterium
GGGCGGTCGCCCCGCAGCGGGTGGGCGCCGGGCAGCGGGTGATCGTCACCGAAGTGCGGGGGGCCCGTCTCGTCGTCGAGCCCTTCGAGACCCAGTCATGAGAGTGTTCCAGGCAGAGATCATCGAAAAGGAGAGACAATGGAAGCAGTGATCATCCTCTTCGCCGTCCTGGCGCTGGTGTTGATTCTCATCGCCGCCGCCGGGTTCAGGGTGGTGCGTCCCTTCGAGAAGGGGCTCATCGAGTTCCTCGGGCGCTACCAGAGGACGGTGGACTCGGGTCTGAGATGGGTCCTGCCCTTCGTCAAGCGGTTGACCAAGGTCGACATGCGTGAGCAGGTGGTCGACGTCCCGCCCCAGGAGGTCATCACCAAGGACAACGTGGTGGTGACGGTCGATGCCGTGATCTACTACGAGGCGACCGACCCGGTGAAGCTCCAGTACAACGTGGGGAACTTCATCCTCGCCGCCACCAAGCTGGCGCAAACCAACCTGAGGAACGTGGTCGGGGATCTCGACCTCGACGCCGCCCTGACCTCGCGTGAGGTCATCAACGCGAAGCTGCGCCAGATTCTCGACGATGCCACCGACAAGTGGGGTGTCCGGGTGGTCCGAGTCGAGTTGCAGCGAATCGAGCCGCCGGCCGACGTCACCGACGCCATGCACCGCCAGATGAAGGCGGAGCGTGAGCGCTGGGCTGCCGTCACCGAGGCCGAGGGCGCCAAGGCCGCGGCCGTGCTCCGCGCCGAGGGGGTCCAGCAGAGCCAGATCCTCGAGGCAACCGGACAGGCCGAGGCGATCAAGCGAGTCGCCGACGCCGAGCAGTACCAGTTGCTCACCGTGGCCGAAGGCGAGGGCCAGGCCATCGAGCGGGTGTTCAGCGCCATCCACACCGGCAACCCGACGCCGGACCTGATCGCCATCCGCTATCTGGAGGCGCTGGAGCAGGTGGCCAACGGTCAGGCGACCAAGATCTTCCTCCCCCTCGACACCAGTGGCGTCCTGGGCAGCGTCGCCGCCATCGGGGAGATGTTCAGGGAGACATCAGCCGAAGGCTGATGTCAGTAGTCGGAACTCGGTAGCCGGTAGTCGGTAGGGACAAGAGGGCCATGGCCTCCTCGCTGTGGTTATGTGAAACACTTACGGGGTGACCCTCAGTGCGGGCGAGCTCGCCCAACGCTCGGGAACCAGCAAGGAGCGAATCGAGCAATCGTCGAGTTGGGCGTTCTCGAGCCGGGAGAGGCCGGGTTTCGGCCTTCGGACGTGCAACGGGTCCGGGTCACCCACGCCCTGGACGGGGCCGGTGTCCCGCCCGAGGACCTGGGCCGGCTGATCGGCGAGGGATGGTTCTCGTTCGAGGCGGCCGACGTGCTCTTCCCTGACCCGATCCCGCTCATCTCCGAGACTCTGGAGGAGGTCAGCGACAGACTGGGCATCCCGCTGTCCCTGGCGCGAGGGGGCTGACCGCATGGGCCGTCCCTCCCCCCGAGCCCGGCGAAACGGTGCGGGCGGACGACCGCTCCATCCTGGAGGTCGTCGCCGGGGTCTATGAGGTGCTCGGCCGCGACGAGGACCGAACCATCGCCGGTATCCGCTACTTCGGCGAGAACCTGCGCCGGATCGCCGAGTCTCAGATGCGATGGTTCCGGAGTCAGGTATTCGCCCCGGCTCTCGCTGAGGGCTCCACTCAAGCCGAGCTCACCCCCATGATCATTGCGATGGCCGGTCGCCTGCTTCCCCTCGCCCGCGAGGCCCTGGCCCTCGGCTACCGGCGCCATATCGAGCACTACAGCGTCGAGGTGACGGTGGAGAACATCGAGTCCGCCGTCGAGCGCGCCGGCCTCAGCCTTGTCCGGCCGAGCGA
>JBOGEU010000681.1:0-1380 GCA_050741995.1 Acidimicrobiia bacterium
CCGGGCGTGCCGGGCACGGTGCCGTTGTAGAAAGCGGAGATCGAGCTGACCGATCCGTTGCCCATCAGCCGGTAGGCGGTGCCATTTGCCCGCTGCACCCGGAACACCGAGTTGTCCATGGCGCCGCTCAGGTCGAAGTCGGACGGCTCGAGGCCACAGCGGATGAAGTCGTACTCGCTGGGCTCGGCCCCACCCGAGTCGTTGACGTCCACCCGGCCCAGGTCGCAGTCGACGAAGCGAACCGGGCGCTCGGCATCCCGGGCGTGCTCGTCGATGTACAGCGTGCCGCCCTTGGTCTTGACGTTGGCCCAGATCTGAGTGTCGGTGAAGCCTCCGTCTCCGGCCTCCCCCATGGCGTGGGAGTGGATGGCGGTCCCGTTCCCGAGGAGCACCAGGTTCTTGTAGACGTAGGAGTTGGTGTAGGCGCCGTGCTCGATGCCGGCGTCGTCGTTGTAGTAGGCGATGAACCCGTCGATGACGTGCTGCATCTCGTTGTTCTGCCAGACGAAGATCCCGTTGGTCTCGTTGTTGTGGGCCCGGTTGTTGAGGAAGACCCAGGTCGCCTCCGCATCCTCGGGCCACAGGTACCCGGATCGGTCGGCGCCCCCCTCCTCGTTCTGCATCCCCACCACCACCGAGTTCTTGACGGTCACCCGATCGCCGACGCCGAGGAAGAAGGCCGAGAGACGATGGTTCTCCCCACCGTCGGCATAGCCGACCCGGGCCGCCACCGCCTTGTCGAAGACGATGTCGTCGGAGGTGTCGCCGTCGTCCCACCAGTAGGCCTCGCCCTTGACGTTGTAGGCGATGGTGTTGCGGAACGTGATCCCGTTGGAGAGATGGGGCACGAAGGCATGATTCTTGGTGTCACGGATCACCAGACCGTCGACGATGGTTCCCCGGCTCCCGTCGTCGGACATGTGGATGTGGAGACCGTATCGACCGCTGGCCTCACCGGTCCCGTTCTCGGCCAGGGAAGGATCGGGGCCCACATAGCGGAACGCGGCGTTGACTATCGAGGACGGTTTGGTGGAGCGGATGAAGACGTGGCTGTATCCGTTCGGGGTTCCCTCGACCCTCACGTTTCTCGTCAGGTTCAGCAACTCGGCGCTGTAACCCAGAGCGTTCTTGGCCGGGGTGGAGCTGACTTTGGAGAAGTTGGTGGTGTTGCCCGGGGTATTGGGGGCTGCGACCACCTCGTCACCGGCCCAGGACGACTGCCAGGTGTAGGACCATGCCGGCTTCGACTCACCCTGTAGGACGATCCTCCCCGAGCCCATGACCCAGAGACCGACGTCGGAGGAAAGGACGTCCATGCCACCACCAACGAAGGCGCTCTCGTTGACGTTGTTGAAGCGGAGGATGTGGGTGATGTTCCCG